>JAFOBC010000168.1 GCA_017382015.1 Clostridia bacterium | reverse complement strand
CGAGCGAGGCAATGGCTAAGCTGTTTGACCTTGAGCCCGGATATATGTACACCCGCCTTGCAAACCCGACAAGTGATGTCGTGGCACAGAAGATTGCAATGCTTGAGGGCGGCGTTGCAGCTGTCCTTACATCATCGGGTCAGGCTGCAAACTTCTTCTCACTTATCAATATCCTCGGCGCAGGTGACCACTTCATCTCTGCCGCAACAATCTACGGCGGCACTTTCAACCTTTTCAACGTCACAATGCGTAAAATCGGCATTGACGTAACTTTTGTTGACCCAAATGCGAGCGAAGAGGAGATTTCCGCGCTCTTCCGTCCCAACACAAAGGCTGTTTTCGGCGAGACTATTGCTAACCCCTCACTCGACGTGCTCGATATTGAGAAGTTTGCAAAGGTTGCTCACGCTCACGGTGTGCCGCTGATTATCGATAACACATTCCCCACACCCATCAATTGCCGTCCCTTTGAATTCGGCGCAGATATCGTAACCCACTCCACAACAAAGTATATGGAGGGTCACGCAAACACCATCGGCGGCGTTGTTGTTGACAGCGGTAACTTTGACTGGGAGCAGAACGATAAGTTCCCCGGCCTCACACAGCCTGATGAGAGCTACCACGGTGCAGTATATACCCGTGATTTCGGCAAGGCAGGCTACATCACAAAGATTGTTGCTCAGCTTCTGCGTGACTACGGCTCAACTCCCTCACCGCAGAACGCTTTCTACCTCAACGTAGGTCTTGAAACACTTGCCCTGCGTATGGAGCGCCATTGCTCAAACGCTCTCAAGGTTGCCGAGTATCTCGAGAACAACGAGCAGGTTTCCTGGGTTAATTACCCCGCACTGCCTTCAAACAAGTATTATCCGCTTGTTCAGAAGTATATGCCGAACGGCACCTGCGGCGTTATCTCCTTCGGCGTAAAGGGCGGCAGAGAAAAGGCAGAGCAGTTTATGAATTCGCTCAAGCTTGCCGCAATCGTTACACACGTTGCCGATGCAAGAACCTGCGTTCTCCATCCTGCTTCTTCAACTCACCGTCAGCTCAGCGACAGCGAGCTTGTTGAGTGCGGCGTTTCTCCCGACCTTATCCGCTTCTCAGTAGGTATTGAGAATGTTGACGATATCATCGAGGATATCCAGCAGGCACTTGATGCAATCCGTTCATAAAAGAACGGATTACGCGATATAAATCCTTGCAGGATTTGCGATATATTAAAAATTCGATATGTTGCTTTGCAACACGATATGTGCCTGACGGCACGAGAAAAGGATTTATATCATATCGCAGGCAAGTGTAACGAGCCTATATCGCATTTTCAAAAATGAAAATATATCGCGCTTGCCGTTAGGCAAGCATATCGAATTTGCCGCAAGGCAAATATATTTAAAGGTGATTTATTTTGATGAACACTAACAGCAGAGTATGTGCCTATATCGACCTTGATGCCGTGCGCTCAAACGTCGCCGCCGTACAGAAAAGGGTAGGCGATGAGGTAAAGGTTATGGTTATTCTCAAAGCTGATGCATACGGTCACGGTGCTGTGCCGATTGCAAAGGCGCTTGAGGATAGCTGTGCGTACGCATACGGTGTTGCAACGGTCGAAGAGGGCATACAGCTTCGTGAAAACGGAATAAAAAAGCCGGTGCTCGTGCTCAGCTACGCTTTTCCCGAGCTGTTTGAGGCGGCAATAATAAATGATATTGACCTCACTGTTTTTCAGCTTGAAACAGCCGAAATGCTCTCCGACATTGCGGTAAGGCTCGGCAAAAAAGCAGGTGTCCACATCAAAATAGATACGGGTATGCACCGCATCGGTCTTATCCCTTGCGATGAAAGCCTCGAAGAAATCTGCAAAATTGCGGCTCTGCCGGGTATCGAAATCAAGGGCGTTTTCTCTCACCTTGCCTGTGCGGACTTTGCCGATAAGAGCTTTGCCGACAAACAGAAGGCGGAGTTTGATTTGTTCATCGCGCGCATTGAGCAGGCAGGTGTCATTATCCCGATAAAGCACATCTACAATTCTGCCGCTACTATGGATTTTGACGGCGGCTGTCTTGATATGGTGCGCTGCGGCATTGTCACCTACGGCCTTGACCCCTCTGACGAGGTTAAGTTTGAGAATCTTCCTACAACACCTGCAATGCAGATTAAAAGCCACATCGCCTACATCAAAAGCGTGCACGAGGGCGATACCGTCGGCTACGGCGCGGCGTTTACGGCACAGCGCGAAACGCTTGTTGCTACAATTCCCTGCGGCTATGGCGATTGCTATCCGCGTCTGCTTACAAATAAGGGCAGGGTGCTCATCAAGGGGCACAGCGCTCGCGTTATAGGCAGAGTTTGTATGGATCAGTTTATGGTAGACGTAACAGATATCCCCGACGTAAAGCAGGGCGATGAGGTAACCATTGTCGGTGTCGACGGCGGCGAAACTCTCACCGTTGAAGAGCTTGCAAAAACAGCCGGCAGCTTCAACTATGAGTACGTCTGCGATATTACAAAGCGTGTTCCGAGAGTTTATCTCAAAGGCGGAAAAATAATCGGTTAAAACATCTTGTAATTTAAGATGTTTAATAATAATTATAATTCTTAGCGGTAAAACCGCAACTTGAAAGGAGAAAGTCTAAAATGGACGACCCCGGGCCTAATACTGCTGTAGTATCTCTTGTTATGAAAGTTTTGCTGTTGCTGGTGCTTATACTGGTCAACGCATTTTTCGCAATGAGTGAAATAGCAATCATTTCCCTCAACGATGCCAAGCTTGAAAGGCAGGCGCAGGAGGGTAACAAAAAGGCAAAAAAACTTCTTAAACTCACAAGCAACCCCAGCAATTTCCTCTCTACAATCCAGATTGGCGTTACTCTTGCCGGATTCTTGTCATCCGCATCGGCATCGCAGAGCTTTGTTGATCTGCTCTCCGATTCTCTGGAGAAGCTTTCGATTCTTACAAGCATTCCTGCCAGCGTGATTGACGGCTTCAGCCTTGTTGTAATTACGCTTATCACGTCTTATTTCTCGCTTGTTTTCGGCGAGCTTGTTCCCAAGCGTGTAGCTATGTACAACCCCGAGAAAATTTCTTTCCGCATCGCAGGTGTGCTTACACTGGTTGCAACGGTTACAAAGCCGTTTGTTAAGGTGCTTTCACTTTCGATGAACGGTGTGCTCAGGCTTATGGGTATCGACCCCAACGCAGAGCCCGAGGAGGTAACCGAGGAAGAAATCCGTATGATGGTTGACGTCGGCGGCGAAAAGGGCGTTATCGAAGACACCCAGAAGGAAATGATCAACAACATATTCGAGTTTGACGATATCGACGCAGGTGATATTATGACTCACCGCACGGCTGTTTCCGCTGTCGAGGTCAATGACCCGATTCAGGACGTTGTTGAAATTGCAGAAAAAGAGGGCTACTCAAGAATCCCCGTTTATGAGGAAAGCCTGGATAAAATTGTCGGTATAGTTTATATCAAGGATCTTATCGGTTACATCGGCTCAAGTGTTCCCAAGCAGGAGAGCGTGCGCAAAATGATGCGCGAGCCTTACGTTGTGCCCGAGTCGATGAAGTGCGGCTTGCTCTTCCAGGAAATGACGGCGCGCCGTGTACAGATGGCAGTTGTTGTTGATGAGTACGGCGGCACAGCAGGCATCGTTACGCTTGAAGACCTTGTTGAGTCAATCGTAGGCAATATCCAGGATGAGTATGACGATGAGGAAGAAGAATTCTCCGTAATAGATGAAACAACGTTTACCGTTGACGGCACAACCTCAATTGACGAGGTTAATGAGCACGTCGGCGTCGACCTCCCCGAGGATGAGTACGATACCATCGGCGGTTTTGTTATCAGCCTTCTGGGCTATCTGCCGCAGGACGGTGAGATGAACGAGGTTGATTTTGAAAACCTGCACTTCACAATACTTAACCTTGAGGACAGACGAATCGGCAAGCTCAAGGTAGAAATACGTCCGGTTGAAAAAAACGAAGACGATGATGATGACGACGAACATCACCGTTATATCAGGCGCCGTAATAAGGAAGAACAGGACGACTGATTTCTGCCATAATCTGCCCTGCCTTGACAAATAAAACGGTTATGGGCTATTATTAGTGTACACTTTATTCTTAAAAGGAGGATACATAAAGTGAAGAAAAGAAACATTATTGCAATTCTGGCGGCTCTCGCAATCGTTCTCACAGTGTTCGCAGCCTGTGGCAAAAACGAAGGCGATGATCCCACCAACCCCACAGTTGTCGGTAGTGACGGTCAGGTTTACGAAGAGGTAACCGAGATTGTTACAGACGCTGAGGGCAACACATCCGTTGCAACCGTGACAAAGCCTGTTCAGGTTCAGACGGATGCCGCAGACACCACATCTGCAAACGCAACCGCAAAGCCTTCGCAGTCGTCACAGGCGACCCTGCCGACTCAGTCTTCAGGCGGCTCTGCTCAGACAGGTGCACCCGAGAGCACAACAACCTATGAGGATGTTACGTTCCCCGAGGGTGAAAAGATTGAGGTTGAGGTTGAAAGCGACGGCAGACCTGCAGACTGCAGACTGGACAAGCTCCTCAACGATTCTTCAAAGAACAAGGCTCTTTATATGAACTGCGTCGTTGTAACAAGCACAAATATGGGTCTTGTTGAAACCGGCGTCAATATGAAGGTTTATATCAAGGGCAGCAAGTTCGCAATGGAAATGCCCATGGGTGTTACAACAATGCGCTTTGCTTACGACGGCAAGGCTATGAACCTTATCCTTCCCGCAACGAAGTACTATTACACAGTTGCAGACGCTGAGGGTGAAAACCTGATGGGTGGCAGCATGGATATGTGGAATTCTCTCAACTCCAGCACAATGGAGTATGTTGAGACAACAGAAGTAAAAATCAGGGGTAACAATTACATCTGCGAAACTTTCACAGACAGCACAAATACAAACAAGTATTACTTCAACAAAAAGGGTGAGCTCAAGCGTATAGAGATTATCGCAGCCAGCGGTGAGACTTCAATCCTCAAGATTAATGAATGCTCCACAAAGGTTGATGATAAGATTTTCTCTGTTCCCAAGGGATACAAACAGCTTACAGAAGATGCTCTTGCAGCTCTCGGCGGCTCGCTCGGTCTCCAGTAAATGAGTAAAACAGTTCTTGTCACAGGCGCTTCCGGCGGAATCGGCGGCGCCTGTGCGCGGCTTTTTGCCGCTGAAGGTTATAAGGTAGCTGTACATTATAATAGCGATAAAGCCTCGGCTGATAAGCTTGCAGATGAAATCCGCGCTCTCGGCGGTGAGGCTGTCTGCGTATGCGCCGACCTGAGCGATGAGGCTCAGGTAGCTGATATGCTCGGCATAGTTGAGCGTGAGCTTGGCGAGGTTGACGTGCTTGTCAACAACGCAGGTGTGTCTCAGCAGAAGCTGTTTACGGACACAACGCGTGAGGATTACGACCTGGTTTTCGGTGTCAATATTCTCGGCGTTATCAACTGTTGCCGTGCGGTGCTCCCTGCGATGATAAGGCGCAAGAGCGGCAGTATCGTCAATGTGTCTTCAATGTGGGGTGTCAGCGGCGCTTCGTGTGAGGTGCTTTATTCCGCATCCAAGGCGGCTGTTATCGGGCTGACAAAGGCGCTTGCCAAAGAGGTAGGCCCAAGCTCAGTCAGGGTAAACTGCATAGCTCCCGGTGTAATTGCTACCAAGATGAATTCGCACCTGAGCGATGAGGATATGGCTGTGCTCTGCGATGAAACTCCGCTTTGCCGTACAGGTGAGCCGCAGGAGGTTGCACAGGCTGTTCTGTTCCTTGCATCAGATAAATCTGCTTTTATTACGGGACAAACTCTCAGCGTAGACGGCGGATTTATAACATAATAATAAAATTGCATAAAATATGTTGATTTTATTCGGAGATTATGATAATATAATTAATACTATAATAGTAAATGTGTGTGTAGCACGCAATACATACAAAACGGAGGAACTGATATGGCTAACTGTCCGAAATGTAATGCCAAGCTCAGATTGATTGACTGGCGTCCCGAGTGTCCCAAGTGTGGCGTTAATATGGTATATTACGGTATGGAGGAGCGCCTCCTTGCCGATGCAGAAAAAGCAGAGGCAGAGCACGCAAAATTCCAGAAGGGTCTTGACCGTTTCAAGGCTTCATCAATCGGCGGCGCACGTCAGATTGCCCGTCTTGTTCTTTCAATTATCCCTGTTGCAGGTCTTTTCCTTCCCCTCGGTAAGCTCGCACTTCAGAACATTCCTTATTATTCAGACGGCGTTGCAAACTTCAACGTTGATATTCTCAAGGTTGTTGACTTCTTTATGAATTATTTCGATGTCAACGGTCTTCTTGCCGCTATCAAGTCACCTGTTGTAGGCAAGCCCTTCATCTTCCTGGCTGTTGCAATTGTTGCACTTGCTCTTTCAGTTGTTATGGGCATCCTCAACTTCGGCAGAAACTTCTGCTCATCCAAGAAGTCATCCTGCGCTAAGAACATTGTTGTCAGCGCTCTGAGTGCTGTTCTTATCATCGTCAGCGGTGTTATGTTCGGCCAGTTTGCAAGCGGCATCAACGCTATCTTCCCCGACTTTATCTCCGGTGCTATGGGCTTTGGCGTATTCGTTACTGCAGCTCTCCACCTTCCCGTTATGGTTGTCAACGTTCTCCTTGTTAAGAATCCCATCGTTGTCAAGTATAAGGAGCTTCCCGTATACGGTGAGGCTGCTGAGGAAGAAAAGCCCGCAGAGGCTGTTGCAGCTGAATAATTAAACCTTAAAAATAAAGACCGCTTCTCTTTTGAGAAGCGGTCTTTTTATATTGCTTTTTGCTTATTCGCTGAATGTTTCTTTTACCTTTTTAAGCTCGGCAGGTATGTCTATGCTCTGCGGGCAGGAGGGCTTGCATTTGCCGCAGGCACGGCAGAGGTCTGCCTTGCCGTCAAGCACGTCGTAGGCTTCCTTAGCGCCCCGCTTGCCCTTGTAAACTGTGGAGTTGAATGCTGTGAAGCATTCGGGGATGTTGACGCCGAACGGGCAGGGCATACAGTAAGCACAGCCTGTGCAGCCGACAAGCGGCATTGTGTGCCACAGCTCGTTAGCTTTGCTGAGTGCCTTGCGTTCATAAGCGGTGAGCATACCGACGCTGCTTCGCTTTGCATAGCGTAGGTTGTCCTCAACCTGCTTGGGCGTGCTCATACCGCTGAGCACGAGCGCAACCTCTTCTCTGTCCCAGAGGAAGTCGAGCGCAACTTCAACCTTGCTCTTGCTTTTGGGCAGAGCGGCCTTGACTCTTTCGGGCAGCCCTTTTACAAGTCTGCCGCCTCTGAGCGGCTCCATAATGATACAGCTCATACCTTTAGCATAAGCGTATTCGAGGCCTTCGATGCCTGCCTGGTGCTCCAGGTCAACGTAGTTGAGCTGAATCTGGCAGAAATCCCAATCAAAGCTGTCAACAATCTCTTTGAAAAGGTCAATATCATCGTGGAATGAGAAGCCGAGGTACTTGATTTTGCCTTGCTCTCTTGCCTTTACCATGCTGTCAAGCACGTTGTATTTGAGCGCTTTGTTGTTCCAGAGGTCATGGTTGAGTGTGTGAAGCAGGTAGAAATCTATGTGGTCTGTCTGCAGTCTCTCAAGCTGAGTTTCAAGTCTTTGCTCAAAAGTGATTTCGTCAGTCAGATCGTATATGGGGCATTTTGTAGCGAGGTAAACCTTTTCGCGGTAGCCGTCGCCGAGTGCCTCGCCTACAAATTCCTCGCTCTCCTGGTCGTGGTAGTAGTAAGCCGTGTCGATGTAGTTAACTCCCTCGTCAATAGCGTGGCGAAGCATTTTTGTGGATGTTTCGCGTTCGATTTTGCCGCCCTTTGTGGGGAATCTCATACAGCCGAAGCCAAGGGGGAAAACCTCAACGTCAATGCCTTTGAAGCGTCTTGTCATAGTTAATCACTCCAGACCGAAATATTTTGCAGCGTTGTTGTAGGATACGTCCTGAACAAGCTGTCTGAGTGTTTCCATATCATCGGGGTAGAGTCCGTCTTCTACCATATCGCCGAGCAGACCGCAGAGAATACGGCGGAAATACTCGTGCCTGGGGTAGGAGAGGAATGAGCGTGAGTCTGTGACCATACCGACAAATTTGCCAAGCACGGAAAGGTTGCCGAAAGCCTTCATCTGCTCGCGCATACCGTCGAGGTTGTCGTTGAACCACCAACCGCTGCCGAACTGAATCTTGCACGGTGCATCGGAATTCTGGAAGTTGCCGAGCATTGTGCCAAGCACATAGTTATCCTTCGGGTTGAGGGTGAAGAGAATTGTTCTGGGCAGCAGTTCCTCTTTGGCAAGGCTGTCGAGGAAACGTGAAAGCGGCTGAGCAATCTCTTTGTCGTCAATCGAATCAAAGCCCGTGTCGGGGCCTATCTTGTTGAACATAAGTGTGTTGTTGTTTCTCATCGGGCCCATATGAAGCTCCATAGCCCAGCCTCTGCGTGCATACTCCTTAGCCATCGTGCGAAGCAGAGCTGTGCGGTAAGCATCAAGCTCAAAGGTCGTGAAGCTCTCACCCTGTCTGCCTTTTTGGAATATTGCCTCAAGCTCATCAGCCGTAGCTTCTGCGTAGGGCACATAGGTGAATGCGTGGTCGCTTGCGCGGCATCCCATCTGTGCAAATACTTCAATTCTTTCAAGCAGAGCTTCTTCAAGTGCTGTGTAGCTCTCAATCTTTCTGCCGATGCGCTCCTCAAGTGAAGCGAGCCACGGGATGAAAGAGGGCAGCTCGATGCCGAGCGCCTTGTCGGGTCTGAAAGCAGGGATAACCTTTGTCCTGAAGCTCTCATCCTGTGCAAGAAGCACGTGGTACTCGAGCGAATCCGCAGGGTCGTCAGTTGTGTAAACGCAGGCGACGTTGGAGCGCTCAATCAGCTCGCGCGGTGTGAATCCGCCGGCCTTAATCTGTGCGTTTGCCTTTTCCCAGATTTCTTCGGCTGTTTTTGCGCTGAGCGGTGTGTCGATGCCGAAATATCTCTGCAGCTCAAGATGAGTCCAGTGGTAGAGCGGATTGCCGGGTGCATATGCGAGCATTGTGGCGTATGCGACAAACTTATCGTGCCAGCTTGCATCGCCCGTGATGTATTTTTCGTCAATGCCGAATGAACGCATTGCGCGCCACTTGTAGTGGTCGCCTGCAAGCATCAGCCAGGCAATGTCTGAAGGCTGTTTGTTTTCGTAAATCTCCTTTGGAGAAAGGTGACAGTGCCAATCAAAAATCGGCATTTCGTTTGCAGCCGCAAAAAGCTCTTTTGCCGCAGGATTATTGAGGAGAAAATCCTCGCCCATGAACTTTTTCATAGTCTTCACTCCTTAGCTCTTATTCTTCGTAGATAAACTTTTTGAGGTATTCTGTGTTTGCGCCGATATCGAGGCTGAGCACGGATTGACCGGAGATTCTCTTGCTCTCCCAAGTGTCCTCTGCAGGCACGCTGCCTTGTTCAATATCATAGTGCAGGTATCGAAGCAGACCGTTGATTGCAAGCCCCGTTAAGGTTGAGGGGGACATATCTGTTTCTACGCGGCTGATAACGTCGCCGACCAGAGCGTAAAGCTCAAACGGGCTTGTCTGCTTGCATTTTTCGATTATTGACGTCATAACCTTGCGCTGTCTGCCGGTACGCATAAAGTCGGAATCGAGCTTTCTGATTCTGCAGTACCAGAGTGCTTCGAGGCCGTTGAGGTGTACCGAGTCGCCGGCCTGAATGTTTTCAAGGTGTACGTCTTTGCGCATATATTTGGCTTCTTTTTCCGTTATTGCTACGTCAACTCCGCCAAGGCCGTCAATAATGCTTTCGAACATGGTAAAATCGACGAGCATATAGTGGTCAATCTTGATGTTGAAGTTGTATTCGATGGTGTCCATAACCATCTGTGCACCGCCCCATGTGCAGGCGGCGTTGAGCTTTGCGCTCTTTTGCTTTTCGGGGATGTAAACGTAAGAGTCACGCATAAAGGATGTGAGCTTGATTTTGCGTGAAGCGGTGTTTACCGAAACGAGCAGCATTGTGTCTGAACGTGATGAATCGTCGGGGTTGCGGCGGTCAATACCAAGGAGCAATATGTTTTTGACGGAGCTGCTCTGCGTAAGCTCGCTGCTGTCGAGGAATACGTTGTCGCTGTGGCCCGACTCGGTGTAGTTGATGCTGCTGAAGGTATGGTAAACAAGGCCTGCGCCGATGCCTGCAAGGAGCACCACTATGAGCACAATTGCTTTCAGCGCTGTTAAAACCTTGTTCTTCTTTTTCTTTTTCTTCTTGGGTTGAGGCTGAGGTTTACGGGGGGTGGGTGGCGGCGGATCATCGTCGTTGTTGTCGAAGTTGAAGTGACCTCCGCGTCCCAAGCCGTAATCATCATCCGGAAAATTGTCTTCGGCAGGTGTGCGAGCGGTTCTGTTTCTGCTGACGTAAATATCTCCGTTTGAATTGCCGGGGGTTATATATATATCCTCGTATTCGCTGTTGTTTCCTGATCTGTTGTTATTATTACGCGGTTTATTGCCGCCAACATAAATATCGTCCAACGTTGTTCTTTCCTTCCTTATTTTTAAAAAAACGCAAGCGGATCTGTAAGCCGGGTTCTGTCGTTTAAGGCAACTATCTTTCTAGGCCCTGCGTTGCCGCAGCGCTCAAGCCACCCGTTGAAGTATAGGCCGAGCAAGCCACTTCGGTCGGTGTTGCTTCGGATAGGGTTTACAGGGCCGTGCAGTCTCCTGCACGCCGGTGAGCTCTTACCTCGCCTTTCCACCCTTACCTGCCAGGGTAGCGAGAACAAATCCGAACACGCCCAAAAAACAAAATTTTTAAGCTTTTTCGGCGTTTCGGTCTTGAAAGGTGTCACCTTCCTGCGACCTCAGCCACCCCAAAAGCAATAAAAATATTTGCATTTTGGGTCTGCGGTTTTTTATTGAGTTAATCTGATGCAAATCTTAACGATAAGTTGATTCAAACAAACCAATAAAAAACGTATTCAGATTCATTCTCACTACCCTGAGCAGGCGGTATATCTCTGTTGCACTGTCCCTAAGGTCACCCTCGGCGGCCGTTAGCCGTTATCCTGCTCTGCGAAGCCCGGACTTTCCTCGTCGGCAGGGGTGATAAGTCCCTGACGCCGCAGCTGCCCAATCCGCTTGCAAATATATATTCTATAACAAAACGCGCGCGATGTCAATTTAATAATACCATACTTACCTGCATATACATCTAAAAAAAGAATTTTTCAGGGAGCGGAATTATGGATTATTATGCAGTAAATGCAGGTGAGGTTGCCGCTGAGCTTAACACAAACGTGTGCCGTGGGCTGACACGCGCCCAGGCACAGCGTAGGCTGAGCGAGGATGGCGAAAATAAACTCGCCGAAAAAAAGAAGAGCAACGTTTTTGTCAGGTTTCTTATGCAGTTTCGCGATTTTATGGTAATCACGCTGTTGATTGCCGCGGCAATTTCATTTGCAACGGCGCGTCTGGAGGATAACGGCTCGTATATCGACCCGATAATTATTCTCGTAATCGTTATTGTGAACGCAATTGTAGGTGTTGTTCAGGAGAGCAGGGCAGAGCGTGCGCTGGATAAGCTGAAGGAGCTTTCAGCCCCCGATGCAACCGTTCTGCGTGACGGCGAGGTGCAGAAGCTTCCTGCAAGCAGTATTGTAAGGGGCGATGTTTTGCTTCTCAGCACGGGCGACAGGGTTGCCGCAGATGCGAGGCTGATTGAAAGCGTCGGGCTGAAAATGAACGAAAGCTCGCTTACGGGTGAGGCTTTGCCTGTTGTAAAATCAGCCTCGGCTCGCCTGGAAGCATCAACACCGCTGGCGGAGCGGAGTAACTGCATTTATGCGGCATCAACGGTTCTGGCAGGGCACGCAAGGGCAATTGTTACGCATACGGCTATGGATACGCAGATAGGCAGAATTGCCGATATGCTCGGCAAGGAGAAGGTGCCGCTGACTCCGCTTCAGCTAAGGCTTGAAAAAATCAGCAAGGTGCTGGGTCTGGGTGCAATCGGCATATGCGCGGTTGTTTTTCTGCTCGGCGTGCTTCGGCATGACGGACTGCTCAACAGCTTTATGCTCTCTGTCAGCCTTGCCGTTGCCGCAATCCCCGAGGGTCTGCCTGCCGTTGTGACGATTGTGCTCAGCTCAGGTGTGTCGGTGATGGCTAAAAACAAGGCGATAATACGCAGGCTGACGGCTGTTGAAGCTCTGGGCAGTGCAACGTATATATGTTCAGACAAAACGGGCACGCTCACGCAGAATAAAATGACAGTTTCAAGGCTGTTTTCAGCCTATGGAGAAACAGCAATAAACAGCGACGAGGGCAGAAAAATTCTTCGCACGGCGGCGCTTTGCTGTAACGCGACAGCTACACGCGGCGAGCCGACAGAGGTGGCTGTGGTGAGTGCGGCAGGCGGTGTTGATCTCAATGCGGTAAGGCTTGATGAAGAGCCGTTCAGCAGTGAAAAAAAGATGATGAGCGTTACCGTGCGTCTGGGCGAAGAGACGCTGACGGTTGTAAAGGGTGCGCCCGAAAAGGTGCTTGCAATGTGCCGCTTTTCGGGTAATGCGTATGTGTTCAACGACCGTATGGCGGATGAGGGACTTCGTGTGCTTGCGGTTGCCGTCAGGCAGGCGGATGCGTTTGATTTTGTCGGACTTATCGGTATTGAAGACCCCGAGCGCAAGGAGGCGGCGCAGGCTGTTGCGCTTTGTAAGCAGGCGGGCATAACTCCCGTGATGATAACCGGCGATAATCCGCGAACTGCCGCGGCAATTGCCGTAAGGCTCGGCATTACAGAGAAGGGCAGACCTGCCGTAACGGGAGCAAAGCTCGATATGCTCAGCGACAGCGAGCTGTGTGAAACTGTTAAAAAGGAGCGTGTTTTTGCTCGCGTCAGCCCCGAGCATAAGGTGCGCATTGTAAAGGCTTTGCGCGCCAACGGTGAGGTTACCGCTATGACGGGCGACGGTGTTAACGATGCTCCTGCGCTCAAGGCGGCGGATATCGGCTGTGCCATGGGAAAATGCGGCACTCAGGTTGCAAAAGGTGCGGCGGATATTGTGCTTGCCGATGATAATTTTGCAACAATCGTCAGAGCTGTGCGTGAGGGCAGAGGCATATACGACAACATAAGGAAGGTAATACACTTTTTGCTCAGCAGTAATATCGGCGAGATAATTCTTGTTTTTGTTGCAGGGCTTATCGGTATGCCGGCACCGATGCTGCCCATTCAGCTTCTGTGGACAAATCTTGTCACGGATTCATTGCCTGCAATGGCGCTCGGTACCGAAAAAACCGACAGCGATATTATGAACAGACCGCCTGTTGACCCGAAAAAAGGGCTTTTCAGCAAAGGCGGTTGGCTCGATATTGCGTTGGAGGGTGTATTTATCGGCGCGTTGGCTTTGCTTGGTTTTGCGGTTGGCTGTTCGCTGTGGGGTGTGCAGGTCGGGCGCACTGTCTGCTTCTGTACAATGAGCATCGGCGAGCTTGTGCACGCTCTCAATTCGCGCAGCGAGCGCTCGCTGTTCAGAATCGGTTGGTTTTCAAACCGCAGGATGAATCTTGCCTTCGTCGTATGCATTCTGCTTCAGGTCGGCGTAGTGATGCTTGACGGTGCGGCAAGGCTTTTCGGCGTTGTGCCGCTCAGCGGTATTCAGTGGCTTCTGGTGGCGGCGCTTTGTGCCGCGTTGCCTGTGGCTGTTGAGATATCAAAGGCATTAAAAGCTTGACAAAATACAGAGTTTAAATATATACTTGTCGGTGAATTTGTGAGGGAAAGGTAAAGCCTTTATGGATAAATCTTTTGTGAAAAAAGAGCTGTTGCCACTGATGCTCAGGCTTTTTGTGCTCGTGGCAATTTTTATTGCGGTTGCGCTCAATTACGACCGGCTTATTAATCTCGACGTGCGCGCTCTTGTAAATGCCGTGCCGCGTGAGGAGGCGGCAATCGCAATAGCAATCGGTATATTCGGGCTGAAAGGCCTTACTTTTGTCATACCTGCGATGCTGGTTTACGTTTCCGTCGGTATGGCGTTTGACCTTGGCACGGCGCTGTTTATCAGCATTTGCGGCATTGCGCTTGAGGTTACGGTTACATATTGGCTCGGCAGAGCGCTCGGCGGCGATTATGTCACAAAGCTGCTCGGCAAGGTGAAGGGTGGCGATAAGGTGCTCGGTATGAAAAACAGGAGCAAGTTTTCAACCGTGTTTGCCGCGCGCTTCTTTTCGCTGCCTATCGATTTTTCCAGCCTTCTATTCGGCTCGGTGAAGATTCCGTTTTTCAGATATCTGATTTTTTCCGTGGTTGGCATTGCACCGCGTGTAATCCTGTTCACAATCCTTGGTGACGGTATATACGACATTATCCCTATGCACCTCATCCTCAAAGCGGTGCTGGTTCTGATTCCGGCGGTCGCCCTGGTTTTTGTTGTGCGTTGGCTCATTAAGCGCAAAAAGGCGTAATTTTTAGGCTGTTTTCATAGGAACATCGCGCATAAGACCCTATTTATTATTAAAAATACTATTGCTATTTTTTGTTTCTTGTGGTAAACTATGTGTGTACGAAGATTTGACTGAAAGAGTGGGCTCTGCCCGCTCTTTTGTTATTCTTTATGGAATTTTCAAGTTAGGAGTGAGAAAATGGCAGGTAAAGGTAAGGGCGGTAACACCGTTGCCGCTGTAACGGCGATTGCCGAGCCGATTGCTCAGCAGCTCGGGCTTATGCTCTGGGATGTACGTTTTGTCAAAGAGGGTGCAAACTGGTACCTCCGCATTTTTATTGATAAGGAGGGCGGCGTAGGCATTGACGATTGTGTTGCAATGAGCCACGCTCTCGACAAGCCGCTTGACGATGCAGACCCTATCGACCGCAGCTATTGTCTGGAGGTCAGCTCGCCCGGCACAGACCGTGAGCTTACACGTCCGGCTCACTTCGATGCTTATATCGGCGCTAACGTAGTTGTAAGGCTCATCCGTCCGCTTGAAACAGGCGAGCGTGAGCTTCACGGCACACTCGACAGTCACGATGCGGGCAGCATCACCGTTACGCTTGATGGTGAGCGCACGCTTGTAATAGACCGCAAGGAAGCCTCATGGGTACGCCTTGACGATTCAAATGCAATTTAACGAAAGGATTGATACATCAAAATGGCTAAGAAGAGAACGGCTCAGAAGGATACAACAACTAAGAAGGATATGAAAGAATTCTTTGAAGCTGTAAGGCTTATCGAGCAGGAAAAAGGAATCCCCGCAGAGGCTCTCTGTGAAAGAATTCGTTCTGCGATTGTTTCAGCACTCAAAAACGAATACGGCAGAGAAATCGGTTACTGTGAAATCGATATGGAAAAAAACAAAATCTACGTTTGCCTTCGCAAGAACGTAGTTGCAGAAATCACCGACCCCGAAACAGATATTCTCGTCGAAGAGGCAGAGCACTACAAGAAGGGTGCAAGAGTCGGCGAAGTTGTTGAAATTCCGATTGATACAAAGAAATTCAGCAGAGTTATGGCAAGCACTGTCAAGAACGTTATCCGCCAGGGTATCCGTGAGACAGAGGAAGAGAGACGCAGCAGCGAGCTTTACAGCAAGAACAACGAGCTTGTAACAGTAAGAATTGAGTCAATTGACCCCGTAACAGGTAACGCAACAGTTAACCTCGGCAAGGGCGAATCCGTTCTTATCAAGTCCGAGCAGGTTCCCGGCGAAGAGCTCAGAGAGGGCGACTACACAAAGGTTTACGTTGTAGAAATCCGCAAGGGCGAGAAGAGAGGCGCAAGAGCAATAATCTCCCGCACACATCCCGGCCTTGTCAGCAAGCTTTTTGAGGAAGAAGTTCCCGAAATCAAAGACGGTACAGTTAAAATCAAGGCTATCTCCCGTGAGGCAGGCTCACGCACAAAGATTGCCGTATACAGCGAGGATGAAAACGTTGATGCAGTAGGTTCATGCATCGGTGCAAGAGGCATTCGCGTAGGCAATGTTGTTGACCTTCTTAACGGCGAAAAGATTGATATTGTCAAATACAGTGAAAATCCGGCTGAGTTTATTGCTGCATCACTTGCTCCCGCTGACGTAATCAGCGTTACGGTGCTTGAGGAAGGCCCCCAGAACAAGTCCTGCCGAGTTGAGGTTCCGGATAATCAGCTTTCACTCGCAATCGGCAACAAGGGTCAGAACGCCCGCCTTGCCGCAAAGCTTACCGGATGGAAGATTGATATTAACCCCGAAAGCGGCTTTTACGAGTCTAAAGAATAACACTATTACCATGGCGGTGAGATTATGAACAAACCCAAGAAAATACCGATGCGTAAATGTCTCGGTTGTGGCGAGATGAAGCCGAAGCAAGAGCTTATCCGTGCGGTGCGTTCACCTGAGGGTGAGATTTCGCTCGACCTCACAGGTAAGAAGAACGGCAGAGGCGCATATATCTGCCGTGATAAAAAGTGTCTGACCGTCGCAATAAAAGCCAAACGGTTTGAAAGAGCTTTCGGCTGTGCTGTTGATCAGCACGTTTATGACAGACTGCTCACAGAGTTTGAGCAGGAATAAGGAGGAAATCGCATGGCAGCAGTAAAATACAGAATCCACGAAGTCGGTAAGGATTTCGGTGTGTCAAGCAAAGTGATAATGGAAATGCTCGAAAAGCACGTTGATATTTCCACAAAAAATCATATGACAGCACTCGAAGATCTCGAGCTCGACATCATTTTTGATACTTTCACACAGCAGACTGCAGTAGCTAACTTTAACGAGTATTTTGCTACAGTTTCTGAAGCAAAACCCAAGCCCAAGGCAAAGGCAGAGGAACCCAAGGCAGAGCCGGCACCTGAGAAGGCTGCAGAAAAGACAGCTGATTCAAAGCCTGCCGATAAAAAGGCCGACGGCAAAAAGCCTGAAGGCAAAAAGCCCGATGCTCCTGCTGCAAAGCAGCCTGAGCAGCCCAAGAAGAAGGAGAAGGATCGCACGGCTCCCCTCCAGGCAAGAACAAAGGGCGAAAAGAGAACAATCGACACAAGAGCTGACAACGTTCAGCTTGAAAAATACAACGAGCATTATGAAAACATTGTGCCTGTCAACAAGTCACAGGGTATTCAGGATTCTTCCGTACGCAAGCAGAAGCTCAACCAGAAATCCAAGCAGTACCGCAAGCAGGGCACAAGAACTCACCGCCGTGAAACTGAGCAGGAGAGAATCAAGCGAATCGAAGCAGAGCGCGCAAACAAGAAAATCACCATTGTTATTCCGGAAGAAATTACAGTTGGTGACCTTGCGCTCAAGCTTAAGATGACCGCAGCAGAGGTTATCAAAAAGCTCTTCGCACTCGGTCAGATGGCAACAATCAACGACGTGCTCGACTATGATACAGCCGAAATCGTTGCAACCGAGCTTGGTGCAAAGGTTCAGAAAGAGGTTGTTGTCACAATTGAGGACAGAATCATCGACGCAACAGAGGACGATGATACAAACCTCGAGCCCAGAAACCCCGTTGTTGTTGTTATGGGTCACGTTGACCACGGTAAGACTTCACTTCTCGATGCTATCCGCCACACTTCCGTTACTTCAACTGAGGCAGGCGGTATCACACAGCACATCGGTGCTTACAGAGTAAAGGCAAAAGGCGAGCTTATCACGTTCCTCGATACACCCGGTCACGCAGCTTTCACTTAAATGCGTGCCCGTGGCGCAAAGGCTACGGATATTGCTGTTCTCGTTGTTGCGGCTGATGACGGTATTATGCCCCAGACAGTTGAGGCTATCAACCACGCCAAGGCAGCAGAGGTTCAGATTATTGTTGCAATCAATAAGATGGATAAGCCCGACGTTAACCCCGAAAAAATCAAGCAGCAGCTTACAGAGCACGAGCTCATTCCCGAAGAGTGGGGCGGCGACACAATCTGTGTTCCCGTTTCAGCTCACACAAAGATGGGTATTGATAATCTTCTTGAGTCAATCCTTCTCGTTGCTGAGATGCAGGAGCTCAAGGCTAACCCGAACAGAGCTGCAAAGGGCAGCGTTATCGAGGCAAGACTCGACAAGGGTCGCGGTCCGATTGCTACTCTTCTTGTTCAGAACGGTACACTGCACGCAGGCGATATCATTGTTGCAGGTACTTCTGTCGGCCGTGTACGCGCAATGGTTGATGAGCACGGCAGAAACGTCAAGGAAGCAGGCCCGTCCTGCCCTGTTGAGATTATGGGTCTTGACGAAGCACCTCAGGCAGGCGACGTTTTCGACGCAGTAAGCGACGAGCGCCTTGCAAGAGAGCTTGTTGAGCAGCGTAAGCAGAAGCTCAAGGATGAGCAGTTCAACTCCGTACAGAAGGTTACACTTGATAACCTCTTCTCCTCACTTCAGGCAGGCGAGGTCAAAGACCTCAACGTTGTTGTCAAGGCTGACGTTCAGGGCTCCGCAGAGGCTGTTAAGCAGAACCTTGAGAAGCTCTCAAACGACGAGGTTCGTGTTCGCGTAATCCACAGCGGTGTCGGTGCAGTTAGCGAGAGCGACGTTATGCTTGCTAACGCATCCAACGCTATTATCGTCGGCTTCAACGTCAGACCTGACCCCGCAGCTCAGGCTAACGCAGAGCGTGACGGCGTTGATATGAGAATGTACAGAATCATCTACGACTGTATTGAGGAGATTGAGGCAGCTATCAAGGGTATGCTCGCTCCCAAGACACGCGAGGTTGTTCTCGGTCGTGCAGAGGTTCGTAATATTATCAATATTTCTTCTGTCGGTAACGTTGCAGGTTGCTACGTTCTTGACGGTAAGGTTACACGCAATGCAAAGATTCGAGTTGTCCGCGACGGTATCGTTATCACTGAAGATGAGATGGGCTCACTCAAGCGCTTTAAGGATGACGTAAAGGAAGTTGTTCAGGGCTACGAGTGCGGTATCGTTCTCAACAAGTTCAACGATATCAAGCTTGGCGATATCTTTGAGGCATTCGTCATTGAGGAATACCGAGACTAAAAAGGAGATGCAGGGGTCGGCGTTGTTTTCGTCGGCCCTTGTTGAGAGAATATTATGGCAGGATATAAATCAGACAGAGTTGCGGAGGATATCAAGCGCGAGATAATCGCCATCATCCGTGACGAGATAAAAGACCCCCGTGTTCAGGGCAAGCTTCTCACGGTTATCCGTGTTGAGGTTACGGGTGACCTTTCCTATGCGAAGGCTTATATCAGCGCAATGGAAGGCATCGATGCCGCCAAAGAGGCTGTGGCAGGTCTTAAAAACGCCGCAGGCTATATCCGCCGCGAGGTTGGTCAGAGGCTCCGCCTTCGCAAATCGCCGGAGCTTCGCTTCATTGCGGATGATTCCATTGAGCACGGTATGAGCATCGCAAAAATGTTAAATGACCTTAAGTAAATAAGCACCTCTTTAATCTGAGCACTACGATTAAATCAGTGCTTATCAAAACAATTTTTTAATCTTGTGAGATACCGATTTCGAATTTACGAATTTGCGTATTGGCAAGGTCAAATTAAAACAGGGGAGGGAAGAGCAATGCTTATCAGTCTTAGCAATGCAGCTTCTTTCTTGAAAGAAAAGGATAATTTCACAATCATAACCCATGCCCACCCGGACGGAGATACTCTCGGTTCGGGCATTGGTCTTTGTCTGGCTCTTCGTGCGCTCGGCAAAAAGGCAAACGTTATCAACGACGAGGAAATCCCCCCGAAATTCCGATATCTCGAAATCGAGCCGCAGGAATTTGAGGAGGAGACGGTTGTTGCCGTTGATATTGCGGATGTTACGCTTATGGGCAAGGGCATAAGAGCTAAATATGAATCCGGGGTTGACCTGAGCATTGACCACCATGGCTCAAACAAGCTGTTTGCAAAGATGAACTATATTGATGCTTCGGCAGCCGCTGCAGCGCAGATTGTTTATGAGCTTATCGGTTTGCTCGGTGTGGAAATAACACCGCAGATAGCAGACCGCCTCTATACCGGTATTTCAACCGATACGGGCTGTTTCCGCTATGCAAACGTCACGCCCGACACACACCGTGTTGCCGCAAAGCTTATGGAGTGCGGTGCCGATGCCGCTAAGATAAACGTCAGAATGTTTGAAACAAAGACGAGAACCTATGCGGCGCTTGAGAGGCTGGCGCTTGACAGTATGCAGTTTTTCTATGACGGCAAATGTGCGCTGATTACAATCACACGCGATATGTTTGCTCAGAGCGGCTCGGATGAAAACGAGTGCGACGGAATTGCCGCAATCTCACGCCAGATTGAGGGCGTGCTTGTTGGCGTAACGATGCGCGAAAGACGCGACGGAACATATAAGGCTTCCGTGCGTTCACACGATCCCGTTAATGCAAGCGCAATCTGCGCTAAGCTTGGCGGCGGCGGTCATCCCAACGCGGCAGGCTGTCAGCTCCCCGGCACAAGGGAGGAAGCAACAAAGCTTCTTATCGACACAATCGGTGAATTTATATGACAGGTGTTGTTTTTCTTGATAAGCCGCAGGGTATGACCTCATTCGTTGCGGCAAACAGAGTAAAACGTATCCTCGGCGCAAAAAAATCGGGCCACACAGGCACGCTTGACCCTATGGCAACAGGTGTGCTCGTCGTTATGCTCGGCGGCGCAACGAGGTTTATAGACTTTTTACACACTCACGACAAGGCTTATGAGGCAACGGTGCGCCTTGGCGTCACAACAGATACGCTCGATATTGAGGGCGCTGTGCTCACAGAATGTGAGGCGCATTTTACAGCTGCTGAGTTTGAGGCGGCAATGCTCTCATTCCTAGGCGAAATCGACCAGGTGCCGCCCATGTATTCCGCCATAAAAAAGGACGGAAAGAAGCTCTATGAGCTGGCGCGTGAGGGAATCGAGATTGAGCGCGAGAGCCGCAGGGTGAATATCTATTCTCTCGAGATGACGGGCGCTGATGAAGCAAAGCAGGAGTTTTCATTCAGGGTGAAATGCTCTGCAGGCACTTATGTGCGCTCGCTCAGCTCCGATATTGGCGAAAAGCTCGGCTGCGGTGCTGTGCTCACGGCTCTTCGCAGGGTTGAGGCGCACGGCATCGGCATTGACAGGTGCAAAGCGCTTGAAGAAATAAGCGAGGCGGACGTAGTTTCGCTTGAAACCTTGCTCGAATATCCGAGCGTTACCGTTACGGATGCTCAGGCACAGCGTTTTTCAAACGGTGGCGCTCTCGACAGAAAACGAATCCGTACTGCGCTCACCGCAGGCATTTACAAGGTGCTTTCACCTGAGGGCAGATTCCTCGGCCTGGGTGAGGTTGAAGAGGATTCCGACCAACTTAAAATTAAGCGTATCTATTCCGAAACCTGAGGGTAAACAGAATGGAAAATAAAAAAAGAGCAATAGCTCTCGGTAATTTTGACGGACTGCATATCGGTCACACAGCGGTTATCGGCGAGGTTGTCAAGGCGGCTGAACGCGGCTTTGTGCCGGCGGTGCTGCTGCTTGACCCGCTTCCTTCCTATGCGCTGAATAAGCGTGAGGGCAAGGAGCTGATGACTCAGGGCGAAAAGGACAAGCTTTTTGCCGCAATGGGCGTTGAAGTTATCAAGGTTGATTTCTACAAAATTAAAGATTATACTCCCGAGGAGTTTTTTGAAAAAATTCTGTTGGTTGAGCTCAGCGCAGGTATGCTCAGCTGTGGCTTCAATTACCGCTTCGGCAAGGGCGGCAGCGGCGACAGCGCCTTGCTGGCTTCGCTTTGCGAGGGGGCAGGTATTCAGCTTGAGGTTCAGCCTGCGGTAAGCATTGCAGGAGAAGCTGTCAGCTCAACGCGAATCCGCTCGGCAATCGAAAGCGGCGATATCGTGACGGCAAACGCTATGCTCGGCAGAGAGTTCGGCTACACGCTCGAGGTTGTGCACGGCGATGAAATCGGCAGAAAGCTCGGCTGTCCCACGCTCAATCAGCTTTTTCCCGAGGGGCTGATTGTGCCCAAGTACGGTGTTTACGCTTCCCGCACCCGTATCGACGGCGAGTGGTACCGCTCTGTTACAAACATCGGTCGCCGTCCTTCATTTGAAAACGATGAGCAGAGGAGCGAAACGCACGTCATCGGCTACTGTGGTGACCTCTACGGCAGGGAGATTGAGGTAAGGCTTGTCAGCTACAAGCGCGGCGAAATGAAATTCAATTCGCTTGATGAGCTGAAAGCTCAGCTTGAGAAAGATAAAATGCAATAAAAAAGTCCGCGGACAAGTTTTGGCTTGTGTCCGCGGACTTTTTGCGTTATTGGTTATTTATTTTGTCGGTCAGCCTTTGTGCCGCCTTGCGTACTCTTTCATCGCTGTGGTTGAGCATAGCTGCGGCATATTTTTCGTACTGTTTCGGGTTGGCGGTGTTTGCCATAACGCTCAGCACAAGCGCTGTCAGCTTTGCAGGGCGCAGATAGTTGCCGCCCAGAATATCGCGGTAAGGCTCACAGCCCTTTTTGCCTGAAGAGAATGCGGCAAAGAGATTCTCAATGCTGAAAAGCTCCTTTTCTTTTTCCGTCATTTCGCGTGATTCAAGGTGCTTGTTAAAAGGGCAGTATCGCTGGCAGATATCACAGCCCCAGAGCTGAGTGCCGATGCTGTCAGCGGCGGCTTCGTCAGGAAAATCAGAGGCTTCCTGCAGGCTGCGGATGCACCTTTCTCTGAGAAAAGAGCCGTCACCGATACAGCCGTTGGGGCACAGCTTCTCACATATGCCGCAGGAGCTGCAAATTTCGCTTATTTCAGGTTTTTTTGCAGCGTTCGACAAACTTGCTTCCTCTGCAAAAACGCCTCTTACGCCGATAATTTCGAGCGCCATACGCGTGCCGTAGGTTTCGTTTGCAATCAGCGTGCTCCGCAGCGGCACGCCAAGCCCGGCAAGGTGTGCAATATTCTTGTAGGGCAGGGTGCATTCAACCGTTTCAAAGCCTGCCTGCGCTAAATCTTCACACAGCTTTTTGCGCAGGAAATAAGCCTTGTTTGATGCAACGTAGTAGCTGTCAACAAAGGCATAGCCCTCGGGCGGCAAGTCAAGCTGAGTGTACGGCAGGGCAAACACGGTGTATGTAATGCCGTCTATACAAATGCTTTTCCACTGCGCCTCACAGTCTGAGAGCACAGTGGAAATAATTTTTTCAAGGTTACTTTTCATTTTTCGGTTCGATAATTTCTTTAGCAATATATATCGGTCTGTCCTTACTCTGCTCATATATTTTTGCAATATATCTGCCGACAATGCCGATGCCTGCCAGCTGTAATCCGCCGATTAACATAACGGCAAAAAGCACGAGCATATCGGTTGAAAAGTAAGTATAGTAGCTGGCGGCACACCAGATGAGTGCCGCGATAAGATATACGAATGAAAGTGCGCATAATCCTAAGCCGAGCACAAGGGGAATCGCCAGCGGAGCTGTGGAGAACGCCATAATGCCGTCAACAGCGTACTTGAAAAGCTTTTTGAACGACCATTTGCTTTCGCCTGCGGCGCGCTCCTGCACCTCATAGGGGATGTATTCGGTGTTGAAGCCGACCCATGAGAGGATTCCCTTTGAGAAGCGGTGGTATTCACCCATTGAAAGCACGGATTCGGCAACGTTTCTGCGGAATGTGCGGAAATCGCTCGCGCCCTGTGTGAAGTTTGTGTCCGACACAGAGTTGATAATTTTGTAGAAGCTCTTCTTGAAAAAGGAGAGCGTGCCGCTTTCAAGTCTTTCCTGCTGGAACGCCGCAACACAGTCAAGCTCGGGTGATGCGTCGAGCATCCTCACCATATGCGCGGCAACCTCGGGGCGCTGCTGCAGGTCGGCATCAATCAGGCAGATAAGGTCGCCCTTTGCGTGCTCAATACCTGCGTACATTGCCGCCTCTTTGCCGAAATTGCGTGAGAAGCTGACAATGCGGATATTGTGCTTTGCCATTGCGTGAATCCTTTTAAGTTCGCTGAGCGTGTGGTCTTTTGAGCCGTCGTTTACAAAAACAAGCTCGTATTCGTAGCCCTCAGCGTCAAAAACCTTTGTGGCTTCGTTGCAGAAAAGTGCAACGTTCTGCTCTTCATTGTAACACGGTATAACAAGGGATAATTTCATTTAACTCACTGTCCTTAATTTTATACGTCGAATCTGATTCCGGTCATATCTCGGATTTGTGCCATTACGGCGCTTACTGCCAGCGCCATACGGCTTGCCTCCCGGTATCTTTCTGCGGTTTCTTCGGGCTTTGTTGCAAAGTCGTAAAAAGCCTGAGCCTCGTGCGACATTATAACGTGCTTTTCTTCCTCGCTTACAACCTCCATCGGCTCGCTGCCCTTGCGGCAGAAGGAAATGTGGTTGAGCTGAGATATTGAGCCGATTGTAACCGTGCCCTCATCGCCGAGGATTTCACTGCCGCAAAAATCCTGAGCAACCTTTGACCAGGTCATTGTCAGCAGCATACCGTCATACTCAAAAACTGTTGAGCCGCAGCTGTCTGCGCCGCTTTCGAGGAATCTTGCGGTGGAGGTGATGCTTTTTGGCATACCGAAAAGATCAAGCGCAGGGTAGATACAGTAAATGCCAAGATCCATCAGGCAACCCGTTGCAAACTTCGGGTTGAAGATGTTCGGGTTTTCGCCGTTTTTGTATGCAGGGTATTTTGATGAAAGCTGTGAAAAATCAAAGTGAGCCGACGTTATGTTGCCCAGCGCTTTGAGTGAAGCCTTGAGCTTGGGGCGCACGGGGCTGTGCATATACATTATCGCTTCCATATACACTCTGCCTTTTTCTGCGGCAAGCGCCTGAAGCTCGCTGAGCTGAGCGGGCGTAACGGTAATCGGTTTTTCACATATTACGTGCTTATCCGCTTCAAGCAGAATCTTGCACTGCTCATAGTGGAGCGAGTTGGGGCTTGCAACGTAAACCGCCTCAACGTCGGCACAGCGTGCAAGGTCGTGCAGGTCGATAAACACACGGGGTGCGCCGAATTTTTCGGCAAGTGCCTTGCCCTTTGAGTAGCTGCGTGAGCATACTCCGAAAAGTTCCAGCCCGTCAACAAGTGAAGCACCCATTATAAATTCTTCAGTTATCCAGCCGGTGCCGATAACAGCATATTTCATCTTTGTTTCAGTCCTTTATTCATCCATTGAGTCGAGGTAATCGCGGTAAAACTCGTTGATATAGTCTTTTATGTCTTCTCTTGTGCCGTCGAATGGGCCGGGCGTTTCCATCTTGAGTGAAACGGTTGCTGTTGCAAGGAGAAGAGCCTCGTCTATATCGAAATTCTGCCTTTCGCAAACGTAGGTTGCGAACGTTGTATCGCCGCGACCTGTTCTGCCGCTGAGGTTGCGTGAACGGATGGGGCAGGTATAGAATTCGTCGCCGTCAAAAACAAGCACTTCGGAGTTGTGTGTGATGAGTATTTCATCAGCACCCCATTCGTACAATATTTTTGCCGCCTCATATCTGTCAGCTGTGCCTGTGATAGCCTCAGCCTCTGCGGCATCAGCCTTGAGGTAGGTGATGTAGGGGATAACGTCCTCTTTTTCTTCCCAGTCTCTCAGCTCCATTGTGCCGTCATCGTTTACGTGGCGCATAAAGCCCTGCAGGTCAACGGCTACAGCCGCTCTGTCAGAAGCTTCAATTATCATCTCGCTGTCAAAATCGCCGTGGACAAGGCCTGCAAAATAAATTACGTCAGCCTCAACGTCATCGGGGATATCATCAATCGTGAAAGGTGTGCCAATGCTCTCGCAAACGCTGTTGCGGCGCTCCTTGTCGGGGGTGAGATATGTGTTTGCCATATCGCAGGCGCTGTCGCATTCGGTGCAGAATATGCCGCTCGGCTCAACGTTCAGCTCGAGCACGCGTGTTCGCTGAGAAAACGGGAGCTTGGTTACGGCGGCAACCTCGTGCTCAAGTGCGCAGGCAACTGCAGTAGCGTAAAGTATTGCGCCGCCTGCAACTTCTTCGGTGTTGCCGTCACAGTCGGTGTTGACGTCGTTTGTGATGTGTCCGATTATGATAGATTTGTAGCTCATTTTTCATTCAGTTCCTTTTCGAATTTTTCGCGATATTCTTCCTTTACTGTGCCTTTGAGAAGATTTAGCTTGATTATCTCCCGGCACTTGTCATAGCTCCAGGTCATAAAGTCGCCCGAGATGACGTTTGCGCTGTCAAGATAAAATCTGTTTGCGGCAATCGCATCAATAATGCGCTGATAGTAGGGGAGCAGGCTCTTTTCGAGCGCACGGGGCGATTTGATTTTTACGTTGAGTGCAGGTGTGAGCTGAGTCTGGAACCAGTAGATTCCGTTTGTCTGCTCGTTGTTGAAGTGCATGAGCACCTCTGCGGCAAAAACCTCAGGCTTTTTACCGTGAAGCGTGGGATTCCAGGGCAGGATATGCTCAACCTCACGGCACCAGGGTTGGTAAGCGTTGCGGTAGTTTACTATAAGGTAGCGCTTGCCTGATTTGCGGATGTCGCCGAAGGTGATGTCGCTTACGTGCTCAAAATCGGTGTAAGCGTATTTTTCAGGGTCAAGATATTTTTCGATAAGGCGGACAACCTCGGCATCGTCAGCAGGGTAGCTGAGGCTGAACGGGCCGATTTTCTGGTTGTAGTATTCACGCATATCGAAGATGAAGAACTCGCTGTTGTTTTCATCTATCATTCTTCTCATGCTCTCCAGACCCTCTGCAAGCGGAACACCCTTTGCAAGGCCGTGGCTGAGAACAATGCCCTTTTTCTTATCACCGCAGTAGCGGATGCAGAAATGGCGCACACCGTGTGCAAACTGCGAGTAAAAAGTGCCGTCCTGGCAGCAGCCGAGAGCGTTCATACCGTAGCTGCCTGCATTATGTGTGCCGGGCATAACAACCTCAGTGAGCTTAACATCGTCCTTGATGTATTTCATCCATTCCTTGTATATCATAGTTTACCCTCCAGTAATGCGTAAAATTTGTCGATTTCTTCTTCGTTTCCGGATTTTTCTTTTGCAAGGTTTTCGCTAAGGTTTGCGCAGAGCGCCTCGTCGCCGAGTAATGCGGCGATTTTTTCTGCGATGCTCTGTGCGTTTATCTCGGCAAGCAGAGCCGTAACGCCGTCCTCAAGCTGATCGTAAACCGTGGGGAATTTTGTGCAGACAATGGGCTTTGCAAAAATCTTTGCCTCGTCTATTGCAATGGATTTGCCCTCAAAATATGAGGGCTGTGCATAAATATCGCAGTTTTTGATGTAGGGGTAGGGGTTTGCTCTTTCGCCGAGAAGTATAAATTTTTCCTCCAGCCCAAGCTCTTTGATGCGTGTGCGTGTTTGCTCCTGCAGGTCGCCTGTACCTATGGCAAACCATTTGAAATCAAGTCCGCTGTCGCTGAGAATTTTTGCGGCATCAACTGCCATATCGTAGCCCTTCTGAGCAGAAAATCTGCCTACGGTGAGAATCTTTTTTGCGGCTGTGCCGTCATATTCTGCGGCTGTTTCTTTGCCGAGAGTATTGAGTGTGGTGGGCGATACGATGTTGAGTATCAGCTTTATCTTGCTTTCAAGGTCGGGGAAAACCTGCTTTAGCACGTTTACACATTCATCCGAAACGCTGACAAGATAATTGAGCTTTTCAAAAAACGGCCGGTCGAAATCCTTATCAAGTCCGAGGCGGACGTAATCGTTGTGGATATAGCCGATTTTAACGTCGGCATCAACGCAGTCAATACAGTAATATATCGAGTTGCCCTCAAGGTATGCAACGGCAACGTCATAGTGCTTGTCGATTTTTGCCAAAGATTTTTTTATGCAGCTCCAGACGGCTGCTTTATTGCCGCTTTTGAGAGCCTTGGCGTATTTCATACGGTTTGCGGCGAGTGAAAAATTCAGCTTTTTTACGCTCGTTTTGATGCAGGCTGAAGCGCTGCCGTCAAACAGCTCGTAATCTTTGCCTGCGTCGATAACGTTTACCTGCGAAGGTACGTTGGGCAGGAAAAGACCCTGCCTGCGGAAAAGAAAAAGGTCAACGTCATACTTACTGTAATCGAACAGGCT
>JAFOBC010000167.1 GCA_017382015.1 Clostridia bacterium | reverse complement strand
GTTTTCAATGTAACTACTGATTTTTTGATAGTCATTATCATCCCTGATAATATGGTCGTGAAAAGAGCGTTGCCAAATATTTTCGCCATATTCCCGATTACAATATCTCTTGAATAACGAAATAAATTTAGGTACTGTTTCATTCGTAGGGTTCGGCGCTTGCGACGAACCGTTATTATCCTGCACAATAATTATCATATGGATGTGATTAGGCATAATGACATATCTATCTATAAAAATATTATCATACCTTTGGCTCATAATATCTATATACTTTTTTGCAATTATGCCATATTCGGAAAGAATGATCTGCGGTGCGTCGTGAACGCCGCACCCTACAATTCCGCTAAGAATCGATCTTCTACCTTTCACACATATTGTAATAAAGTAAGCGCCTTTGTGAGAATAGCTGTAACCTTTAAGACGAATTGATTTTCTTTGGGGAAATTTTTTACTTTCCATATCTTACACAGATATTTTAAACCATTTTTTCCTGCTTGACCTTATGGTCGATAACGTGACGGGATGAAAGCTCCTTGAGAATATCCTCAACGGAGATGCCCATTTCAACCATCATAACCATTACGTGGTATGCAAGGTCTGCAACCTCGTAGATAGTTTCTTTTTTGTCGTCTGCTTTAGCAGCGATGATAACCTCGGTAGACTCCTCGCCTACCTTCTTGAGGATTTTATCGATACCTTTTTCAAAAAGATAGCTTGTGTATGAACCTGCAGGCGGATTTGCCTTACGGGACTTGAGGAGCTCCTCAAGACCCTGGATTGAGAAATCCTGATAGCCTGACTTTTTGTAGACAGAGTTTGTGAAGCAGGAATCCGTGCCCTTGTGGCAAGCAGGGCCATCCTTCTTTACTTTGATTACAAGTGCATCCTTATCACAATCAGCTGTGATGCTCATAACGTGCTGATAGTTGCCTGAGGTTTCACCCTTGCGCCAGAGCTTCTGACGTGAGCGTGACCAGAAGCAGGTTGTACCCTCTTCGAGTGTTATTTCAAGGCTCTCTCTGTTCATATATGCAAGAGTGAGCACCTTTTTTGAAGCGTAATCAACAACAATTGCAGGGATAAGACCGTGCGAATCAAACTTGAGTTCATCGATATTAAACATTTTTCTTCTCCTTATATTCTGACGTTTATTCCGTTTGATGCAAGCTCACGCTTGAGCTCATCAATTGTAACCTCACCGAAGTGGAAGATTGAAGCGGCAAGACCCGCATCAACACCGGGAAGAGTTCTGAACAGCTTTGTAAAATCATCGATACAGCCTGCACCGCCCGAAGCGATAACGGGAACCGAAACGATATTGCAGACAGCCTCGAGCATTTCAAGGTCGAAGCCTTGCTTGACACCGTCGGTATCGATGCTGTTGACAACAATCTCGCCTGCGCCGCTGTCGACACCGAACTTAATCCACTCAAGTGCATCAATATCGGTGTTTACTCTGCCGCCGTTTTTGAAAACCTTAAACTTGCCGTCAACACGCTTGATATCGGCTGAAAGCACAACGCACTGGTCGCCGTACTTTTTGGCAGCCTCCTCGATGATTGAAGGGTTTTTGATTGCGCCTGAATTTACGCTTACCTTATCGGCACCGCACTTGAGCACACGCTCAAAATCGTCAAGCGTTGTGATACCACCGCCGACTGTAAGCGGAATAAAAATCTTTGAAGCTGCCTCTTTAAGGATATCGGTAAATATCTGCCTACCCTCAACCGAAGCTGTTATATCGTAAAAAACAAGCTCATCTGCGCCTGCTCTGCTGTAATAATCAGCAAGCTCAACGGGAGAAGATACATCCGAAAGACCTTCGAAATTAACTCCCTTAACTACCCTGCCGTTTTTAACATCGAGGCAGGGAATAATTCTTTTTGTTATCATTTATTTATCCCCCGACGTTATTTTAACTGCATCTGCAAGGTCGACAGCGCCTGTATAAAGCGCCTTGCCGAGAATTGCACCGTAGACGTTCATTTCGTTAAGTGCGGCAACATCCTCAAGCGTTGAAACACCGCCCGAAGCTACCGTATCAAACTTAAAGCGTTTTGCCATTTCTCTGTAAAGCTCACGGTTTGTGCCCTGCATTGCACCGTCTTTTGAAATATCGGTGCAGATTACGGTTGCAACGCCCATAGCCTCGAGCTTTTCGCAGAACTCAAAGCCGTCAACCTCGGAGACATTTGTCCAGCCGTGTGTGGCAACCTTGCCGTCGAGCATATCAACACCTACGGCAATTTTTTCGCCGTACTTATTAACCATATCGGCAACAAAATCGGGATTTGAAATTGCAACGGTACCAAGGATAACACGCATAACACCTGCATCGATATAACGCTTGATTATCTCCTCATTGCGTATACCGCCGCCGATTTCGACCTTGAGACCGCTGTTTGCTGCAAGGTCGGCAACAATGCTGAAATTAGGATTATCGCCGTCTTTTGCACCGTCAAGGTCAACAACATGGAGATACTCCGCGCCCTTTACCTTGAAACCCTTTGCAGTTTCAAGCGGATTTGTGCCGTAAACCGTCATCTGATTGTAATCGCCCTTATAGAGGCGAACAACCTGCTTATCTTTTAAATCAATAGCGGGAAAAAGTTTCATCAGATTCACCTCTTATAATTCGCAGAAAGCCTTTAATATTTTCATACCGACGTCACCGCTCTTTTCAGGGTGAAACTGACAGCCGTAAACGTTGTCTTTTGCAACAGCTGCCGTAAGCGGAGCACCGTATTCGGAAACAGCAATTGTATCCGCAGCGCAGTCTGATGCATAAAACGAATGAACAAAATAGACAAAATCGCCCTCGTTTATATATTTAAAAAGCGGACTTTTTGGCTTGTTTTCGGGGACTTTCAGCGCATTCCAGCCGATATGCGGAATCTTTAAGCTGCTGTCGAGAACATCGG
>JAFOBC010000166.1 GCA_017382015.1 Clostridia bacterium | reverse complement strand
TACCACGATGACGAAAAGAAGGACGTTTCACTCCGCGTTATCACCGACCACATCAGAAGCACAACGTTTATGATCGGTGACGGTGTTCAGCCCTCCAACAGCGGCAGAGGCTATGTTCTCAGACGTCTTCTCCGCCGTGCAGCTCGTCACGGCAGACTCATCGGCATCGACAGACCCTTCCTTGCCGAGGTTTGTGATACAGTAATTGCAGAAAATAAAAACGCATACCCCAACCTTGTTGAGAAGCAGGATTACATCAAGAAGGTCATCTCTATGGAAGAAGAGAGCTTCTACAAGACTATCGATTCGGGTCTCGGTCTTCTCAATGAGATGATGGAAAAATCAGAAAACGGTGTGCTTTCGGGCGAGGATGCTTTCAAGCTTCAGGATACCTACGGATTCCCGATTGACCTTACAAAGGAAATCGTAAGCGAAAAGAATATGACAGTTGACGAGGAGAAATTCCGTCAGCTTGTTGAAGAAGCAAGACTCCTTGCAAAGAGCGTAAAGAGAAATGCCGCAGACTCCGACTGGAGAAGTAACGGTGTTTCATTCAAGGATATTGCGGCTACCGAGTTTACAGGCTATACCGAAAACAACACCGATGCAGTAGTTCTTGCACTTGTTGCAGACGGTGAAAGAAAAGATTTCATCAACGACGGTGACAGCGCAGTTGTTGTGCTCGACAAAACCTCTTTCTATGCAGAGAGCGGCGGTCAGGTAGGTGACAGCGGTATCATCAGAATCGGTGAAAGCGTATTCGAGGTTACTAAGACCGTAAAAGATCCCGACGGTGCATATCTCCACCAGGGCGTACTTGTCGGCGACGGTATCAAGGTCGGCGATAAGGCAGTCACCGTATATAACGAAGAGGCAAGAGAGGCAACAAAGAGAAATCATACAGCAGCTCACCTTCTTCAGGCGGCTCTTCGCGAGGTTCTCGGCTCACACGTTGAGCAGGCAGGTCAGCTCGTCAACGATACTGCTATGAGATTTGACTTCACACATTTCTCAGCTCTCACCTCAGAAGAGATTGAGGCTGTTGAAAATAAAGTAAACGAAATTGTCCTTTCTGCTTGCTGTGTATCAAGCACAGAGATGCCCATTGAAGAAGCTAAGAAGATGGGCGCAATGGCACTCTTCGGCGAAAAGTACGGCGACGTTGTACGCGTTGTCAAAGCAGGCGATTTCTCAATTGAGCTTTGCGGCGGTACACATGTTGACAATGCCGGCAAGCTCGGTCTGTTCAAGATTGTTTCCGAATCTTCAGTTGCTTCGGGCGTGCGCAGAATTGAGGCTGTAACAGGTAAGGGCGTTGTTGAGTACATCGCTTCACTCAATGCACTTATCGCAAACACAGCAAGAGCAATGAAGGTAGGCAACGTCAACGAGATTGACCGCAAGGCGGCTTCAATGGCAGCCGAAATCAAAGAGAAGGAAAAAGAGATTGCCGCTCTTTCTTCACAGCTCACAGACCTTAAGTCTGCCGATATCTTTGCAGCTCCCGAGGCTGTAGGCGCAGTAAAGCTTGTTGTTGCAAGAGTTGAGGATATGTCTGCTGACGATATCCGTTCACTCGGCGACAAGGCTAAAGAGCAGGGCGACGATATTGTTGCGGTTATCGCTTGTGTCAATAACGAAAAGGGCAGCGCAAACATTGCTGTTGCCTGCGGTAAGGCAGCAGTTGCGGCAGGTGCAAACGCAGGCGCAATCGTGCGTGCTGTTGCACAGCTTGCAGGCGGTAATGGCGGCGGCAAGCCCGATTTTGCAATGGCAGGCGCAAAAGACCTTTCAAAGCTTGACGATGCGGTTGCAGCTGCAAACGGTATTGTTGCAGGTATGCTTAAATAAGGAGGATTAAAAATGTCCGATTGTATTTTCTGTAAAATAGCTGCGGGAGAGATTCCGAGCAGAAAGGCATATGAAGACGAAAAAGTACTCGCCTTCTATGACCTTGACCCTCAGGCTCCCGTTCATATCCTTGTTATCCCCAAGGAGCATATAAAATCAGCGGCTGAGATTGATGAGAGCAATTCCGCTCTCGTCGCTCACGTCTTTGAGGTTGCCGCAAAGCTTGCAAAGGAGCTTGGCCTTGATAACGGCTTCCGTGTTGTAACCAACTGCGGCGAGAGCGCAGGCCAGAGCGTGCACCACATTCATTTCCACCTCCTTGGCGGCAGAGATTTCACCTGGCCTCCGGGCTAAGAAACTCCGCATTGCGGAGTTTCAGTGATATAAATTCCTTACGGAATTTGCGATATGCCTGTCGGCACGATATGTCACTTCGTGACGCGATATGCGCTGCGGCGCATGAAAAGATTTATATCGTATTTGTTACAAGGCAAATATATTACTGCTATGATTTGTTGCGTTACAACATGATTTGAATTGATTGAAATCAATTCATTGAGAAAGGAAAGATTTGAAATGGGCGAGTTTTACAAGATGAAAATAGCAGGGCTTGACAGGGAGCTTCCCATCTGCCCGCTTAACGATAAGGTGAGCATTGCAGGCTTTATTGTTTTCGGTGACGTTGAGCTCACCGTAAAGGCTTGCGAGGAGCTGCTCAAAAAACTGCCTGAGTTTGACTATATAGTCACACCCGAAGCCAAGAGCATTCCGCTGGCTTACGAAATGTCGAGACAGAGTGGCAAAAAGTACTTTGTTGCAAGAAAGAAGCCGAAGCTCTATATGCAGAATCCCGTTACCGTTGACGTACGCTCCATCACAACAGATGCTG
>JAFOBC010000165.1 GCA_017382015.1 Clostridia bacterium | reverse complement strand
TAAAAAATCGGACGTTATTGATGAGCTCACAACGAAGATTCATCTCAACGCCGTCAACAACTCGGCTGACAAAAATGCTGACGTGAACATTTCGATAGTCTGCTCTGACGGCATTGCATACGACACAGAATCCGTTTGCGTATCACTCAAGCCCGAAGGCAGCACCGTTATCCCGTTCAACGTAACCAAAGACTCGCCCGACAGAAATGGTCAGGTCAAGATTTACTATGAGTATGACGGCCAGCAGTTTACGGACGTTTACGAATTCGGCTACTTCAATCCCGATATAAGGCTTGAAATCAAGGGCAGCAAAATCCTCTGCACCGTATCCAACCCCACCGATCAGCACCTTGAAGGCTCACTTCTTCTTGCATCCCCCTATGAGACGTGGGGCGGCATAGCAGGCAACACGAGCTGTATAGGCAACGTTTCGCCGTTCGCCTGCGGTGTTGATATTGCGCCTGGTGAAAAGAAGGTGTATGAATTCACGGCAGATATCAGCGACAGCGAATTCTTCACGGCATATTACGTTGCCGCAAAGCTTTGCTGTAACGGCAGAATTCACTTCGCCTTTGCGGACAGACACGGATTTCGCCACAACAGATGGGCGGCAGATATCCTGCGTGTAAACGGAACAATCAGCGACGTGCTGAATATGTGATAATCACTTCCTGAAAAAAGCAAGACCTCTCTGCTTGTAGCAAAGAGGTCTGTTGCTTTTTCGGAATAAAACTCATTTTTGTTCTGAAAATGCATATCTCACGTTAAAATAAGCTCTGCTTCATTGTCTGCAAGGAATGAAACAACATTTCTCCACACCTTGATTTTTGATGTATATATCAGAGTGAGATACTGTTGTTTTATAGGGAAAATGTATGCTGAATATTCTTGGCAGTTTTAGCTTTTTCCGTTCCTTGACAAGCTAAAGTCTGCGTGTTGTTATTTAATCACAACAAAAACGCCCCCGATACACAGATATCATCTGCATATCGGGGGTGATTTTTAATAATTTTCTCTTTTCAACAGCTGCAGTTTTTACCAAATGCAGGGTTGCGGGCATGGTAGATTTTGTATGCTATCTGATATTTACAAAGCCAAAGCCCTGGCTGTTCTTTTCGCCAAGTCCGCTGTTATAAATAAACTCCAGCGCGAAGCAATCGCCTTTTACCAGCAGCTCACATTTGTTACCGTTGAGCCAGATATTCTTGTATTTTGTAACAACCTTTTTGCCTTCGGAAACAACCTGAATATCAATTTCGGGAGCATTGCCCTCATACGCTGATTCGAATTTATTTTTATAGTTGTTTTTAAGCCGTTCGATAAAACAATCATCGCCGGGGTAAAAATACTCCGTTTTCCTGTCCGGCAAAACGGTGCTGACAATAACAGGCGAAGCCGCTGAAAAAAGAGCCCGGCCGTCATTAATGTGCTGGTTCGTGAGCCCGGCACCAATCAACTGAAGCCTTGTATCAAAGAGCTTGATATACGGTCTTACCTCAAAGCTTCGCTGCAGTTCATCGCAGAACTCAAAAATAGGGCTGCGAACTTTGAAAGAAATTTCGTTTTCAAAGCAGATTTTTTTATCAACTATACTATACGAACCGGACAACGGAGAAAAAGTAAACATTTTAAAGTTCTGAGTTTCTCCGAACCCCTCATCGTGCCAGAAATCCGAAAAACCGATTTCTGCAAGCTTGGAATAAATTGAGCTCTGAAGCTGATAATTGTAGCTCAACGGAATACACAAAGTCTCATCAAGTTTAAACGTAAGATATATCTGCATATTTTTTACCTGTAGTTTTCAACGAAATAATATAGAATATATGCTCGTTCTTCCTGCCACGGAAAAGCATTGCAATATTCTTTTGCGTTCAGCATAACATACAAAATGCGCCTTGTCAAACCATTATACCGCCTTAAAATAAGCGCGACCGACCAAAGAGAACAATTGACAATCCGGCTGCAGATTGCACAACGCAAAACATAATACTTTTTCTGATCAAATAAATGCTTCGGGCTGTTTCTGCTTTTTGCGCGCTTTGACATGCGTGTTATCATTTAATCACAACAAAACGTTGCCCTACATTACCCCCTCCGGGGGATTGAAACCTGCCAATTTTTGAGATTTCGAGATTCATGATTTTCCTGCATTACCCCCTGCGAATAAAAAAAGCAAGCGATAACCATAACGCTTGCTTGAATCCTTGTTGTTTATTTACATTATCTCTTGGAAAAACTGAATACACAATGCAAAAGGCACAGATGAAAAACCATCTGTGCCTTTTGTTTATACTACAATAAAATACGGGAATTGAGGATTTTTAATATTTTTGCCTTTGAAAATAACTCTGACTTTATCTCCTGCCTCAAAATTATATTGACTCAGAATCCTGTCATTCGGGAAAATTCTCGCTCTTTCTCCCAGAATCTCAATTTCAACCACTATTCTGCCGGTTTTATCTGATTTCCATATAACGGTTGCGCTATATTCGTTATTCATAACGAATTTATCAAAGTCAAAAATTCTGCCATTTGAATTTGAGTTTGGTTTACTTGCAGCTTTTGGCTGAGAACCGAATTTATTTCCACTGTCCTCAGCGCCGTCAGCTACCATAGCAGGCAAGCGCAAATCTTCCGGATTTGGTGTTAACCTTGGCAAAACAAAGCGGAACGTATTGTTCTGCAAGCGATTGTTGGAAAACCAGTTGTGTGCCGCTTTTGAGTTTCTGCCTCCCCTTCCGTCATCTGCAAGCGGATAGGAAATCTTCTCATCAAGCACATAATCATACGTCGCGATCAGCTTGAATTTTTCCAGAGCATCGGTTTCTGCAAAAATCGAATCGCTTACATTGTAATCAGTGAAGTCTCTTTTTACAAGTGAATACTTTCCGCTTTCTACGCAACGCTCAACAATTTCATCAACCGTGATTTTAATGCTGCCGTAACCGACAGGTCTTCCGTAGCCGATTTTGTGCATAAGCTTACTGTCAGGGTTGTTTTCGCCAATGGTAAGAACCCACAAAAGTTTTTCAAGCTCATCATTATTGATTTTATCAAAATAAACCCTGAAAGAAAACTCGCTGCCCTTACAAACCGGCTTAGTCGCCAACGACCTGTCGCCAAGTTTGCTTTCCCACCGGGGTCTGCTGTGATAATAAAACTTTCTGCCGTTGAGAGTTACTTGTGCAGTATCGTAATTCCATCTCCGGGTATCGGTTAAAGCAGTTCCTTTATGCGAATAAAATTCAACCGATGTAATCTTGGGGGCTGAAAGCTCAGGCAAATTCAAATAAGTGTTGCTGATTACTACATTATTACCGCCGACTGCATCGCTGAATCTGAGCTTTGAAGCAATGGGGTGTAATTTCGGTTTATCAGCACCAATTGTTCCGAAAAGTCTGCACGCAGGACAATAACCGTTCTTTTCGCTACAGATGTTTGCATGCTCACCAAGGAGTTTTGATACGGTATTGTTAAACATTTGCCTTGATATCTGTGCAGGTGAGAAATAGCTGAGTTTTTCATTTTTCACGCGGTAGAAAACAGCCACATCTGTTTTTTCGGCAATCGCCCTCCTCATCTTCTTTAAAATGCCGCAAAATCTCTTATCCGTGCTGTTATTCTCTATAAAAATTTCAATCAGCTCTTCAAAATTGGCTACATCCTCAAACGTGCATATATAAGCAGGTTTATCAGAATCAAAATAAAAATATGATTTTGAAAACTCCGGTTTATTTGTAAACTTGTGCCACTCTCTTTCTATATCAGGAGATACAGGCGTTTTATCTTTACCCTTCTGATTACGCTTTATCGCAGGATAAATCACCCAGTTTTCACCCTCGAACCTTAATATACCGGGATTAATGTCGGACTCGGGACGAGCTAAGCGGCTGGTAAGAACGTTATTATTTATAACCGACAAACAGCTCTGCGTAACCGCCTCATAAACAGACCTTATACAGCCTCTGATTTCACTGCCGGGAATAACGGGCTTGCCATTGATTTTGTAAAAATCAAAACACCTGGGGCTATTCTTATCTTCTGCATTTCTGTCAGGAAGAGCCAGCATATCCGCAACTTTAATAGTGCAGGATATGTATCCCGTAAGATTTCTGCCCTCTTCGCCAGCACCTGCTTGTGTTCTTTCAACCTTTGATGTCAAAGGAACAAAGTTATATGGATTTATAAACAAATTGTTATTATCGGGAACAAGTTTTGCCATTATGCGCCCTCCTTATCTGCAAATCCTGTAAGGCGCCAATCACACTTGCGTGCAATGCCGTCAGAATCAAATGTATAATAATATCTTACTTTCAGCAGCTTTCCGACGCATTCAGGCAAATGAAATCTTCCGCCACCGATTGTGTATGTAAAGCCATCATTCATAGATTCGGTTTTTGCAGTATCAATATCAATGTAGTGGGTTTCGTCAAAGTAACCATCGGCATATGTATCAGTTTGGTCATTGATTTCACGAAATGCAAAATCTATGCCAACTACACTGCGGTAAGCCCTGAACTCGCTGTGCTCATCAAACACTCTGATTTCAAGCAGCTTTTCTGCGCTGTCTATGTCTTTTTCAAAATCAGCTCTGTCGGTATAAAGAGCAAGAATATATCTGCCTTTTAATTCTTGCAATTTTTCAATAAGTTTCTGTTCAGTCATTTTGTTGTTCATACACCGGTCACCTCCTTGACCCATTCGTCAATCTCACCATTGATGATGTTATCGAGCTGCAATTCTTTATCATTGAACTTAACTGAAGAAATTCGAACAAACCTCTGCCAACCGACGTCAGACCACCAATGGAGAGGAAACCGTGGTGGAGATCGGCAAAGCAGGCTCCCAACGCCCACAAAACATTATCATCCGGATTTTCTGCAAATGAAACGCTTAGCTGTGTAGTGCCGTAGTAATAGGTTTTTTCCGTATAAAGAGCACCCGATTTGGTTGCACCCGAAAATCTGTCGATTGAATTTCGTGTAGAAATTTTATAAACACCATCTGAGAAAACGCTTTCCGAAAATACAATTTTCGACTTATAAGCAACATTTGTTTTAGTCTCTATATCACCAAACAAATCCTGTACAGTTGCAGCATCGGTAAGCTCAGCAAACCTATCTCTGAAAGCACCAGCCCACGATGTTCCGGGTATTACAGCTACAGTCTCACCATTCTCAGTTATTGACTCAAGAGCCAACGATTGATAATCCGGTGCCGTGCTGCCATCCTTGCTGACTGTAGTTGTGTATTTTCTGACAGAAATTCCACCACGCAATTTAAGCTGTACGACAAACTCAAATTTTTCTGCGATTCGGCTCAGATCAAGAGCTTCCGCTTTATCTGTCTGCCAGGAATCGCTTTCAAACATTCTGAAGCCAAGCCACTCTGCCACGTCAGAAATCACAAGCTTCCTGACAGACAGGCTCACCCTGCCGTAGCCTCGGCTTGTTTTTGAACCGATAAAAATTCTTCCGATATGCAAGGCTGACAAAGCTTCTTCTATAGCAGAGACACACCAATCTTCATCAGAAAGCAGCTCAATATAACCGGTGAATTTCGCACCGGTCTCAACTGCTTCCATATCAAATTTTGCGTTTTCTACCGCAACTTTGTTTTTAAGCTTGACGCAATCGCGTGTAGTAATACAGCACTTTGTATCACTCGTACAGTAAGCATCATAAACCTTTGCAAGCGTAGATGTCTCGATGTTTTCCGGCTTTTTACACTCATCGTTTGAAAGTTTTTTAGAAAGAGTATAACCGAAGATTGCATGATCGAGCGGAATACCATCTTTAACCGTTTTGCCCTGCTCAGTGACATAACTTCTTAAAACACCTGTAATTGCAGTAGCAGGGATGAAAGGATTCCCCAATGCGTCAACAATTATATCTTTGTCAGTCTGAGCATTTTCGCCTGAGCCAACTGAAAGAGGAGAAAGCAATTCAATATCAATTTTGTAATATATTCTCTTAAACACTTTATTTCACCGTCTCTTTCAATCTGTATTTTGCAACTGTTAAGAATGTAATTATGTATTTCTTTTGTTTAACCCATCTTAATGCCGGATTTTTGCTCTCAAGAGCCACAAACAGACTTTCGCCAAACAAATCGCTCAACACCTTTTCTATCGCAGAGCTACCGAAAAGATTCAGAGCAGTATCCCTGACCTGATCTGTTTTTATGCTGTTAACTCGCTCAATGAAATCATTATGGTCTGAAGACTGCTTGCACATAAGAAGAAGTCTGCCTATCTGTGAAGCGTTAAGGGCGGATTTTTTATCCTCAATGCGCAGCTTCTGACAGTTGAATATAGCTCTTTCGATAATTTTGTCATCGAATTTACGCAACTGAATCTCTGCAAGCAAGGAGTTCTCATTTATTGATTCACACGTCACCTTGCATGGTTCGGTCTCGGCATCTGTGATTGAAAGCGCAGCAACATCAGGGATAACTCTGACTTTTCCGAAGCCTTCATTAAGTTTTTCGCCTATGTACATTACCGAATCTACGCTCATGCTTTCCGTAACGTCGAAAACAATAACGCTGCCTGCACAAATAACAGGAATTTGCGGTTTTTTGAGATTCCATTTTGCATTGTAGCCGGATACAACTCTTGTAGTAAGGCTGGTTTCTCTGCGAAGCTTGATATCCTGCGAGAGGCCCATATTTTTAAGCAAGTCGGCAATATCTGTTGTAAACACACCGCAACTGTTTGTAAGCACTATATCCGATTCACATACATAAGCGGTTACATTTCCCTCGGCAAGTTCAATTTTATCCGAAAAAACTTTTTCAATTTTATCGGGAATTATTTTACAACGTGAATACTGTGCGCTTTTACTTCTGCCAAATGAAATAGTTTTGCTTTCAAACAACGGATAAATCTTTCTCATCAAACTTCCGTCAGCAATAACCGATCCCTTGAAATACTGACCGCTGCACAGACAATGCTGTGTATAGAGTCCTGCTCCACCTTCACTAACGGCATTATGATATACAATCTTCACTTTGGGTTTTACATAACCGTTATTCGAATTGATATAACCTTTTTTCAACAATTTATATTGAGGAACATCTACAGATTTTTCTCTGAAATCGTTTTCTGCAACAAGGTTCTTAACACCCTTATCCTCTTCCATCTGCGGCGCTTTTATTTTAGCCAGGAATCCGGGCGCAGGCACATAATCGGTTTTGTTCTCATCAGAAATATAAAGGTTTGAGAAACGAACTTTGCCGGAAAGGAAAACGTCGTTAAAATCATCACCCTTATATTTTGAAGCAAGCGCACCGAGCACAACAGTTCCGGGAATATAATCAAGCGTATGGTTAGAGTCATCCGAAGGCAGCATAATATCGCTCTGCAATTCAACAAGGTAGTCAAATTTATATTCGGTATTATCTTCAAACTCTACGCTTTCAAGTCCGACATCGGATGAAGCATCCACAAGCTTGCAATCAACCGCACCCAAGCCTCTGTTGCGGTGATAGCCAATGCTTCGAAGACCGGAACAGATGTTAGCAACATCCTGCTCATAATCTTGGTCAAAATCAATTTCCGCCACAAACTTCAAAGGCTTACTGTCAATAGGAGAAATTCTGTTTACAACTCTTATATAACGAAGACTTTTGTCTTTAGCGACGCCTTTTTCCAGCGCTGTTTCGCCTCTGACTGAACAGAATAATTCAGTAACCACAGCGGGACTGATATTGCTTGCTGCCTGAATTTCTTTAACAGCAGAACAATAATTTTCAATTCTCGCATCACCTATAAACAATGAACCCGGCTGATTTGAACCGCTTTTACCAAAAATCGCATCTATGTTTTCTACGCAAATCATTTCTGCAATTTCTCTCATACAACCCTTCAATCTTCTGGAAGGAATAAAAGGTATGCCGTATTCGTCTGTAGCAGTATCAAGGTCTATTGTTGCTGCAAAGTGTTTACCGACACCGGCACAAAGATCTGACATCAACGTTATTTCAAGATTTTTTTTCATTTATTCAGCCCTCCTTTGCAAACCAAAGGTCATAAAATTCTGACATATCATAAATCGTGCGCATTTCCTCTTCAGTACCGCTGAACTTTTCGGAATCTGCAGGCAAATATGCATTGACACGTTTTACTTCAAACATATATCTTTCGTAGCTTTCCTGTGCCGCACTACCCAACGCTTTTACGTTTGAGCGTTCTGCTTTTCTCAAAACAGGTGCCAATCTTTCAAAAGTCGCTTTAGCTTCCTCAAATTTATAAGGTCTTGCTGTAGCATGTACCTGTTGAGCTTTTCTGAGCGACTTGAAATCATCGGTTATACCGGCATGGCAGTAGTAAAAATCAACATAATTACCGTTGTCTGTTCTGGATTTTTCTTTAGCAGATTCACATGCAGCCTCAGCAATTTCGTAAACGATATTAAAAGGCGTTTTAGAATGGAATACAGCGATGCCGGCACAAGAGTAACAAGGACCCTGGCTGACAACCTTGCCTTCCATGTCGGTTATTTCAAGATCTTTACTTCCCAAAGTCTCAAAATACTTGCAGACAAGATCCCATGCTTTTTCAGCCTGACATATAATTGTTATTTCATCTCCGCCACCGATTACCTGACGGTATCCGGTATCTCCTGTGGCTTTTGATATTGCATCAAGCGGAGCAGTAACAAACAATTCGTGAACATTTTTTGAAAAACTTCTGAGTCTTGCAACACCGTCTTCATAAAATTCACTTTCGCATTTTTTCAGCTTTTGACCCATTGAGTTACCGTCAATATATATTACAGCCGTTAAACCTTCCAGACTTTCAAGCTTATCGTTTTCGGACGGGATAAAACATTTTTGCTTTGCGGCTCTGTCTGCCGAAAGCGATTGCTCATAGGGCACGGTTACTTTTTTTACAACGGGCATAAAAGTAGACGGGTCAACCTGAGTTACCGGCGTTACTGCAGGAATATCACTTGCAGGATAGCAGTTTTTCCTTCTTGCGTTCTCAGCATAAAGCCTCTCTCTGTCCGCTTTGAAGTCGCCGGTATATTCAACGCCGCAAGCAATCAACGAAAGCGTCGGATAATTAAGCAAAAGGTTCTTTGAAACAGCACGGTTGGCTTCTACATACTTTTCTCTGGATTTATATAACACCATAAGGCTGCCGCCGCCATCGTACAACACCTCTGCATCGGCAGCACCGTTATTGAATTTATCCAAAGTAAACGTATCACTAAGATCATATTTCATAACGACATTACAATCGGCATCAGCCTCAAGTACTGCAGGAAACTTTTTAAAAGCCTCTGCCAGCATTGCCGAAGCGCCTGAAATTTCCCTTATTTTCGAAGTCCTGTAAATAAAGTTTTGCTTGGACGCAAAATCATACAGCGCCAGAATTTTCTTTTCATCCATAATTAATCACCTTAATTAATTTGATATTGTAACAAAATGTTATATTTCGGCACATTCTGTTAATTTTTTCCACATGTCTTCGGTTAAAACTGTTTCAGCCTCTGATTTTTTAAGACCCGTACTGATAATTTCAACAACCAGATCATAAGACATATTATCGCATTCAGATGCAGTAAGTGCATTTATAAATTCCATATCCTTATCACCCATCAAAGCAGCATGATTCATATGGTTCCTTATAATTTTCACTGCAAGATAATACCGCATTATTTCATAAAGCGGCTGATATTCTTTGCGGTTTTCCGCCCAGGCACAGAGCTTTTCCAAGGTTTCTTTATGCAGTTTGTAACTGCTGCCGTTATCACGTCTGAATCTCATTTCGATTTCCCTGGCTGAGTCACAGTTATTGAGCAAGCAATATGCAGTCTTGCTTAAAGCATCCTTACTTAACATATAGCGCAAGCGCTGGTGTCGATTTTTTGACAGCTCACGCGAACCAAAACGAGAGGATTGTGAGAAGGTGTAAGCATCAAGATACTCTGTTAACCTGGATAGAGCCTCTTTCTCTCGCAAGGTGACATCATCGCTTGTTGCCAAATTTTTTATGTTATCAAGAGTTGAATCATCGTTATTTTTCTTTGCACAACTAAGCTTTCGCGCAAATTGTTCCGCCTCTGTAGGAAATAACCTGCTCCAGAACGCGTGAAAGAACAACAAAGAGTCTTCGGAGTTCCCCCGTGCCTCTCGGTCAAGCTTCAGTCCGAACGCTTTCTTATCTATACCGTGTGCTAAATACACCGACGGCATTTTTTCAACGTATATAGTAGCGGCCTGTTGTACAAAACGATGCTCCAGACACCATTTGATAATACCTGCATAGCTCAATGAATTTTCTTCATCATTCATATGAAAGCTCTCTTTGATGTTAGGCACAAGCAGCATAAAAATACCGGCATATAAACCTTGAGCAAAATCGTTTTCTCCCGAAATTTCAAGCTGTTCAAGGTTTGTCCTTATATCATTTCTGATACTGTCAAGTTCATCAACCCTGCCAACGCTTATCGCTTTCACAAAACTGTCAAGGCTGTTGATAAGTTTAGCAATATAACCGTATTGTTCAACATCGCCAAAGATTTCTCCAAGCTTTTTGACGCTGCCTGTTTCAGTAAAATCATTAACAGCCTGAACAATCTGACTAATATCATATATGTTCTTAATGTCAATAATTTTAGGGGGGCGCCACTGACTGTATACAATCTGTTTGCAATGCATATGAGACAGTTCGAAAAACTGAATAAGCGATGCCATAAGATACTGAATATTACGAAGACCGCCCGAATAATCTATGTAAATATATTTTTCGCCTTCAAGTTTTTCTACAAGTTCCGCATATATACGGCACGCTTTTTCTTCTTCGCTCATCTCTTCTTGCTCGCAGACTTCATTTTTCTCATTAAAATAAAAGCCATACGGTATTTGCTCAATGGTTATGTTTTTTTGTGTTGCAACGTCTGTACCGTTGGTGGATAAAAAAAACGGTTGGCCGTACAGGTTTTTTTCTTCAATAGCATTTTTGTAATACTCGTACAGGTTTTTACAGCCTTCAACACCGCCTTTCGCTTCTTCAAAATCTGCAGTAAAGGCTTTTTTCCCAACTACCTCGTAAGAAGTAATGGCTAAAACCCTTATATCATTTTCGTCAGGCAATTCCTCTTGTAGCTTACGCAACAGATATATCAGCGGTGAATCATTGGTGTAATAACCTTTGATTGTCAGATTCGGGTCCGACGTGGTGTAATTAACAATCGGTTCCTGTCTGTCTCTGAATTCACTAAGAAAAGTAATAATTACCGCCATATTAACCTCCTTAATTTCTGTTAAGGCTAGCCGTACCTATGACTCTGCCCTCTTCATCCGCAACCGGCTCACCGATTGTCAGCAGCCTTGAGGTGTCAAGCCCCAACGCTTTACACGCAGCAACATACATTGCAGAAACAACACAAAAGTCGCATTCATCCTCCGGCGGAACAGGATCAACCGCAGTAAATATTTGAGGACTATTAACCGGAATAAGTACCCCGTCGTATTGTATCGGTGTATCAGGAGACTGCTTAACAACAGCTGAAAGCATTCTTCCGCTGTATGGGATTACGGCTATAATCTCGCCGCCCCTGCGTTTTCTGATTGACGGATCATATACTGTTCCGCTATAGATCTTCACGTCATGTCCTCCGACAAAAGACATTATTTTTTTCATTTCGGTTATCCTTTCTTAACTGACCTTTCAAGCTGTTACCTGAAACAGCAATATTTATGGGGGGATTCTGAACGCTACAATAAAACAGCCGATACTCCCGTTATTAATAAAATTCCTGACAGAATTTCCGTTAGTGACTTTTTGGGGTAGAGTGTCCGACATAATATAAGCCTATATTTCATTTGTGTACATTTTAGCACAATAAGTTTTAGTAAACAATGACAAAGCAAACGAATTTCACGATATATATTAGGGCAACTTCACCAACCGAATGGCATATAGAATAAGTTGTGGCAACGATGTGAGCATACAAAAACAAAATATTGTTCTATCTTATCCCTCCGTGAGATTGAAACACTATAGCTATGTGCAAAATTGTCATGTTTGTCACATTACCCCTCTGGGGAAAATGATTCGCAATTCACAAAACAAAGCCCCCGATATACAGATGATATCTGTATATCAGGGGTGATTTTTGCATTTTCTTCAGCAACAGCGTCAGGTATACGGTTCTATTCTGTTTTCAGCACAACAGGCCCGTACAAGCCACCCGAAGCATAGTCTTTGGCATACTTCAGTTCTGCTTCAAAATACGGTGATAACTCCTTCGTTTTCCATCTGTCAAAGTAGTCGGTATGAGTGTACCAATTAGCGGCTGTGTTTGTTACTGTCACTTTCAGAGTATTCCTTTTATCAAGCACACCGCCAGGAATTCTCAACCTGTAGGGAGAAGCCAAAGCCGCTCCGAGATACTGCCCGTTGAGATAAACACTTGCAGAAAAATGCACCTCGCCAAGGTCGATTTCGCCCGCTTTACCAATACGGTCATCACCAAGCATAAACGTTGTCTCATAAACACAGCTTCCCGAATACGCACTGCCGATTAACCTGCTCCAATTGCCAAGCGTGACCGCAGTTGCTTTTCCACTATGCTTTATGTTATCAAATCCGTTTTTGTCACAAATAAGTTCAACATTTTTGCTGAACATAAATTCATTTGAAATTTCAGTTGCTTGTTTGAACTCTGTTTTATCCTCTGAATCGAAAGCTTCATCAGTCAGAAGAATAACAGCAGTTTCGCCAACGGCAAGCGTAAGATTGACGGGGCTGTTGCAAGCATTTAATTTCTGTAATCTGCCGCTTGTCAAATCGAGCAGGTATCCTCTTGACGCAGGCAAATTAACCGTATAATCCGCACTCTCTCCCGTTTCGCGGAACAGACAATAAAGCTCTGCATTTTCTGCTTTTCTGTGCATTGCGCGCAAGCCTGCACCCTCAACCTGAATTACAGGCTTTGCATCCGCAACGCTATGCGAAACCTTACCGCCTTTTTGAATGAATTCATCTAGCGCGTTTTGTGTGCCTTGCGGAATAAATGCATCTTTTGGGATTATGATGTGCCTGTACTCTGCATTGCCGATTAGCATACAACCGTCTTTGATTTCAGCCGACTGAATAACGTCATCGTCAACGATATCAAAATCCGCCGTCTTATCTTCAAGCGCTCTGCCAAGCGCATCAAATTCACTTGCAACCGCCTGCGCACTAAGCCTGCCCTGAATGTCGCTGACAGGATAGTAAAGCGCCGTTTCACATACTCTTTCTCCGAGCGAGGATACATACGAAAGTCTTTCCGTATATCGATTGAACAAATTGAGGTGTTTATAATACGGCTGACTTTCTGTGTAAATCGGCAATTCCTGCGCAAGGTACGCTTCTTTGCGTCCAAGCGAAAAATTGAAAAGATTGAAAATATTTATCCCTCTAACTGCAAGATATCCGACAGTATACCGCATTATGTCATAAGTCACGGCGGCACCTGCAACACCAAATATCTCACTCATCGAAAGTTTTGTGCTGCTGTGTGCTGCGGCAGATGAAGCGTACCTCGGGAAGAATCCGTTATAGCCGTTCATATCATCTTTTTTGCTGATTCGGTTATCGGGATAAACCTGACGCCAGATAACGTCAACGCCCGGAATATCAAGGCAACGAAGCGCACGCATAAGGTTGAAGTTGTTGCCGCCATACATACAGCCAAGCGGCTCGTGATCTTTATCCATATGCCCCGTGAATGCCAGACCGTTTTCATTTGCCCATTTCTTGCACGGAAGAAGAAAGTTTTCGCAGAAAGCGCGGCTGCAGATATCATACCAGCGGTGCAGAATATGTGCGTTTTTTGGCGTTACTTCTGCTTTTTTCATAATCAGCGGCAAATGAGGTAATATTGATTCACCGTACGTCGCTTCATATCTTTGAACAAGCTCATCATTGAATGCGTCCGTCGGCGCTTTCGGCTCGTCGGTAAATACAGCTGTAACGTTACTGCCCGGTATATATTTTTTGTGTGTGATTTCTATAAAATATTCCGTTGCTTTTTTGTTGAGCAAATCGGGATATGTGCCACTCCCCTTTTCTGCAACGTATTCGGTCACAGCGGTATCTTCTTCAAAAACGCACCCCTCCGATATCATATCGCTGTCATTGATAAACGCGGCAACAACGTCGGAATTTGTTTTTTTATAAGCCTCTCCTGCAGAGAAAACGTGCTCGTAAACCTCAAGTGTACGCCTTGCATATTCGGGGTGGTCTTTTATAACTTTACCGCAGGCACTGCCCGACGGCCAACCGCCCTCGTCGTAAATCCAGCAAAGCATACCGAATTCTTTCGCTTTATCAAAAGCATAAGCACAAAGCTCAAAATACTCACGCGACAGATATTCAGGCTCAAGATTCGTGGGCATACTGTCGGGTCGGAATCCCTTAGGCTCGGGAAGAATATAAAACGTTCTTATGCCAAGACCAATCATTTCCGCAAGCTGAGTATCTATTATTTCACGGGTGCACACATCGTTCCACACCCAGATATAAACAGGGGCGCAAGAAACATCCGGAGACATAAAGCTGTCTATATCAAATTTGTTGTTTTCCATTTTAAACAGTCCTTTGGTTCAGACATTTGCATTGTATCTGTTAAGCTTTTTGATTCTGTTAACAAAACACCTGATTGCAATAATCATAATAACGTACAGTGCCGCAAGCAGAATCGGATATACCGCTATGCCAAAAACTGAGCTTATAAGGCTGACCATAGGCGGCGCGAGCATAACGCCGATGTAAGCAAACGCTATCTGCGAACCCATAACGGATTGCGATACTTCTTTACCGAAGTTATGCGGGGTCAGGTGAATCATATTCGGGTAGATTGAGCCGTTGCCGAGACCAATAAGGAACAAACCTGCAACGGTGACCGTACCGCTCAGCGGCAGAAGCATCAGAACAATTGCAGGCGCAAGAATCGCAGAGCCGATACCAATGCGCTTCCACGTGCTGATTTTACCCGAAATCAAGCCCGAAACAAAACGTCCTATCGACATACCGACGTAATATACTGTCAGGGCAAGAGCACCAAGCTCTGCCGAAAAACCTTTTTGTTCAACAAGGTATGTACTGCCCCACACGCCGCAGGCATATTCAATTGCGTTTGTCGCAAGCATAATAACCCACACCTGACGCACTTCAGGCATCTTTGCCATCTGCCAAAGGGTAAGGTTGGTGCTTTTTTCCTCCTCTGCCTGTGTGTCTGGAGATGATTTTTTCCACAAAGGAACCGACACAATCAACAACACCGCTATAGCCGCCTGAACGTAAAACGCATAGCGGTAGCCGCCACGCCAGCCTGCACTGCTCAGAGCCACAGACATAAGGTAGGGGCTGAGCGACACACCTACGCCATAAAAGCAATGAAGGAAATTCATATGGCTTGCCTTAAAATGAAGCGCAACGTAATTGTTGAGGCCCGAATCAATTGCACCCGCACCAAGGCCGAGCACAACGGCAAGCAGTACCATAACCAGGAACGACTGAGCAAAAGAGAAGCCGAGCAAAGCCACAGCTGTCATAGCTGTGCTGAAAGCGGTAACTTTTGCAGTACCTATTTTGTTGAGGATTCTTGCGCTGAACATACTCGAAAGCACCGTGCAACCCGAAATGATAAATGTGATAAAGCTTACCGCCTCAACGGGAATATTCAACTGAGCATGAACAGCAGGCCAGGCAGAACCGATAAGTGAATCCGGCACACCGAGACCGATAAATGCAACATATATAACAATAAGTAAAAAAGCCATAAACCCTCCGAATTAATTCTCGTTTATCCCACCAATTATATCATAAACACGCCAAAATACAACTTAAAATTTGCTCTGATAAATCAATAGCCCGATATGCGGATTCTGTCCGCACGTCGGGCTTTTTGCTGTGCTCTCATATCAGATTCTACGCAACCTCAGTTTTTATCAAACGCAGGTTGCAGACATAGTAATTCTTGCTGTCAGGTTTGTCTGTCACGAAGCGTAAATCTTCACTGTTACAAACAAAAACACGCTGAACCGAGATATTTATACAAACACGAAAATTTCACAAATTAGCTTTATGTATCAGTTAATCCGAATATGTAACCGTTTTGCCTGTAAAGAGCTCAACAACAGATTGCCAAAGATTCAGGAACTTTTCCTGAACCGATCCCTTGACTGCAAGTTCGAATGCTATTCTCTTAGAATATTTGTCGCCGTTGTCTTTTGCGGTATCCATATACGCAAAATCAAAAACATCGTAAAGGCGCTCAACCCTTGTTATGTAAGCTGACGTATCTTTTTCATCAACCTCCACTACACGGTAGCCATACTGAGTTGTATAGGCCAAGCCTTTGTAACGGGTCATGGGTGAAGTATAAATGTCGATGTTTTGGTTTCTTACACCGAAAGCGTTGGTATGGTCGTGACCTGTGAACATCGCAAGCACGTCACCGCTTGCAACCAGCGCATCAAACTGACCGTCGTTATAATATCCGGGGCACGGCTTTTCGTTGAGCGTGCCGTAGTTGACATTTTCGGGATCAAATGCATAGTATTCATCTTCGTTGTAAATATGCTTGACCGTATAGGGCTGCTTGGAATCAACCTTTTTAAGCACATCATAAATTTCCGGCACAATTATATGCTGGAAAACAACGGAATTGATTTTTTCGCCTCCGTTTTCTGCCTGAAGCTTAGCGGAGGTTTCTTTGTACCACTCAATCTGTTCGGTACGCACCCTGTCATAATGTCTGGGTTCATCCTCATCATAATCGCCTGAGTCAAACACCCAAACGTTGAATTTAACCTCATCGCTGTCAGACGCGAGAACGGGAACGTTGAACGTTGCGCAGTTTTTAAATCCTTCGCTGCCATCAGCTGTTATAACACAGGAAAACGTGCTGTAATATGCCATAATATCCGCTCTGGTCATCGGGCCGCCTTCAGAATCGTGATTGCCGAAAGTTACCGCAACGGGAATATTTCTGGACTGAAAAATATTCATAAGCGAATTGATAAGCTTTTTTGTCTCCTCAGGGTCATCGTAAGGCTTTACGTTATCGCCCGTAAGCACAACAAGGTCGGGCTTTTCTACATCGCAAGCTTCGGCAATTACCCATATTGACGAATCAAAATGTTTGTCGTTGGCAAGGTGAGGGTCGGCGATATGCAATATTTTAAGCTTGCCGTCCGAATTAAATCTGATTGTTGTATCGGTTGCGTTTTGTGAATCGGCAGGGCTGTAATCAATGTTTGTGTTTTTGGGGTCAAGCTCAAAAAACACTATGGCTGCAATAAAATAAACAACCAATAACAATGAAACAATTCTTATAATCCGCTTTTTCATATCAAATCTCCTATAGTTTAATTGCTATAATTGTAAAATACAAACCAGAAATTGTCAATGTTTTGGTTTTTATCAACTAAATATATTGTTTTGTTTTTGGAATTATGTTAAAATTAGCCATATTGTGATTTTTGGAGATGATGTGATGTCAAAAAACAAAAAAGCATCGGCCTCAGTGGCACCGGAAAATGCACTTTCTCACAATGAGGGAAAGTACATATCAAAATTTGAGTATTTCTGCGTATTGCTTTCGCGTGCAGGCGGTATGTTCGGAACAACACTCACAGGCTCACTTGCAGCAGCCTTCCTTCATGAGCTCTATTACGGCCCCGTAGGTGTTGACTCTAACGGTGTTGCAGAAATTCTTGCCGTACAGACAACCATCACAACGGTCTGCAGTATACTTATCGGTGTTTTGGCGGGTATACTTGTGCAAAAATGGAAAACAAGTCTTGGCAGATACCGTCATTGGTATTTTATCAATCTTATTCCCACTTTTATGTTCACCGTAATGTATTTCTATGTTCCTGAGGGATGGGAAATTCAGGAAATGAATATGTTACGATATTGCATCGCTTGCGGCCAGACTGTTTTTAATGCGCTTAACAATCAGTCTTTCAACCTTGTCCAGGTTATTTCTCCTGATCATAAGGAAAAGAAAACAGTTGCAACTATCTGGCAGCTTTCCTATTATATCGGATACGGTGCAGCATATCTCGGCACATTTGTGTACGGCTTATTCAGCGACGACAAGAACAAGATGTATATGACTCTTGCAATCGTTGCTGCTGCAGTTACCGCATTCGGCAACCTTATGTGCGGTGTCTTCTGTAAGGAAAGAATTGAGATGCCCAAAAAGCAGAAGGTCAAGGTTACCAAAGCAGTATTCTCTCTCTTCAAATACAAAAACTACCGTGCATACCACGCGATTCAGTGGTCAAATGTTTTTGCAATGCTCGGTAAGATGTCAACCTTCCTTGCCGCAATTACAGTGGGCTCATCTAAGAACCTTCTTCTTACCCTTCCCACAGCTATCGGTACGGTTGTAGGTAATCTTATCTGCACAAAGCTTTCAAAAAAGCACGAGCCCTCAAAGCTTCTCAAATTCTGCGGACCCTTCTCTCTCTGTGCTGCCGGTATCCTTTTCGGAATATGCTTTATCGAGGCACAGTTCGGAATCAGATTCTTTGAAGGCTGGAACAGTATTTTCTTCTATATATTCTATTTCGTTTTCGGTATCGGCATCGGTCTTCAGGAGCTTTCAACATCACATCTTAATGTTGAATTCTTCGACTATCTTGAGTGGGAAACAGGCGAAAGAATGGAAGCTATCCAGGGCATTGTTCCCGGTTGGATTTTAACAGGCCTCAATTATCTTAAGGAGCTCGCTATTCCCTTCATGATCGCATGGGCAGGTTATGAGACTTCTCCCGTTGGTGACCTTGTTAAAACAATGCAGGCTCGTCCGACGTATCTTAACACCTGCCTGTGGCTTCTTGCATTCCTTGTATTCGGTTATGCTCTTGCAAATATGCTCAAGGCTGTTATTCTTAAGTTCTTCTATGACATCGAGGGTGAAAAGAAAGAACAGATGTACCGTGAGCTTAAAAAAATGCGTGAAGAACGCCACAAGGAAAACGAAACCGCATAATCCAAAAAATAAGACCTCTCTGCTTCCGCCGGAGAGGTCTGTTTTTTATTTAAGTATAAATTCAGCGTTGTTATCTGAATAGGCTTTATTGTTTCCGATGGTATCAAAAAGCATCTTGTTCAAATCAACTTTATTGCCGTCTTTAGCAAGCTTCGGCTCAAACTTTTTGACAACAAAAGAAAATCTTTTAAGAACACCTGAAATCAAGTTGTATACGGGTGTGCCTTCGGTATTAGGGCCGTCACCAAGGAATATGCCTACGCCAACCTCACCGACAAGCTCAGTCAGCTTTTTATTTTTGAGCGATTTATCAATCTTGATAAACAGTATTCGTCCGAGTGTACCGACAGTAAGTTTATCAAAGCGTTTTCTTCCGAATGACTTCAAGTGCCCGACTATGCCCTTGCCGCCGTTGAGCGCTCCGCGAACACGGTTAATAATCGCCTCAAAAAACTGTCTGTAGAAATACTCCTGTGCCGTAAGACCGTTCATATCCCAGCCAAAATCCTCAACGTCTATCGTCTTTACTTTGAGCACAGAATTTTCATCCACTGTGATTTTTCTGTATTTTGCAGGGCTGCCGACAAGGCAGGATGTACAAACATCAATAAGCCTGTTTCCGTTTTCTGAATAATACTCATTTATACTCTGGATATGCATATGTCCTGTTAAAATAAGCTCTACTCCATTGTCCGCAAGGAATGAGGCAACCTTTCGCCACTCCTTAATTTTAGCATCACCCACCAGATCAAAAACAGGCACAGACGGAATAATCGGATAGTGACATATTGCAAATACAGAGCAGTTATCTTCTTTCGCTTTGTCAAGCTGCTCTTTTGCCCACGTCATCAGCCTTTCGTCCATTGCACCCTTAGGCTGATCCTTACTGTCACAGCATATTGCTAGCATTCTTATGCCGTCGGTAACCTGCGCCATATATGAATGAGTCGGCTCATCAATTGCAAGAGCATTGCCGTAGCCGAAATCGCGGTACATCTCACACAAATCATCGAAATTTGCACCTTCAACAGGAACGCGGCCGTCACCTTGCAAGACGTAGGCAGAATCGTTATAATCGTGACCTGCTGTTATAACAAAAATCTTTTTGCCGCTTTCTCTGAGCCTGTAAAGCTCTTTGATAAAGCTCTTGTGGCTTTCCAGCTCACCATTTTTGGTAAGATCACCCGGAATTATGACAACATCCGTTTCTTTATCTTCACTGATGCGCTTAAAAACAGAATTGACAATTGCACTGCTTTCTTTTACAAAATACTGCTCGGTAAGCATATTTTTTTCAAACGCAGCACCGCCTGCGCCTAACGCATTTTCAAAATAATGTGTATCTGTTACAAGATAAAAACCGATAGCTTTCATAATTGCCTCCGCTAATTATTTCCAATTTTAATAATTATACCATATATACACTGTAAAATTCAATCCGTTCAGACGCATTAAATTTATTAAAAAGAAAAAGAGGACATTGCTAAAAGCACGGCAATGTCCTCTCTACGTTTAAATGTATATACGCTTCTTTAAACAGTCAATCAGATATCGTATTTATCTGCATCATATTTTGTGCAGGGATAGTTTGCAACACCGTTTTCATCCGGGAAGGGAGAAAGGTTATCGTTTTCATATGCCTTTCTCTCCTCTTCGTTTGAGAAATCGGGAATTTTATATTCAGCGCCGTTATGAAGGCTGCTTCTCCAGCCAAGGATAGCAACAGCGCTCATCGCACATGAGCGGTAAGCGTTGAAATAGGGCTGTCTGCCTTCAAGGATACAGCTGATAAATTCGTGACCAACGTAGTAATCGCCGCCGGAATGGCCGCACTGCTTTGCCTTATCCTTATCAAAGGGGAAACCTACCGTAGAAACCTTTTCAGGCTCAACACCTTCAGGCACTTCCCAATCGTTATAAACAATTCGGATTTTACCGCCGTCGCCTCTTACGGTTTCTGCACTGCCCTTCGCGCAAGCGAAACGGTACCAGTTGCCGTGACCGCCGAACTTTGCCCAGCCTGTAATTCTTGCAACGGCACCTCTGCTCATTGTGCAAAGCATAATTGATGCAACATCTTTAACGGGCTCGCCCTCACGCTCCTGACGCATTCCGTCGGTATAAATGCTTCTTGCGTTAACAGAAACGGGAATATCGTTTGTAACTCTCATAAGAGGAGCGAATGAATGGCTCAGATAGAAGCCGGAGGGCATAAGTGCGCGCCAATGAGTTGTTGTGGGAGTGTAGTGAACATATTCTTCGTGGCTCATGGGGTGAACGTATTCGCCCTCGCAGTAAAGAGCTTCGCCAAGAGTGCCGCTCTGATAAATTTCGGTAAGCTTGCTGATAACGGCAAAGTAAGCGTAGTTTTCTGCAAGCATATAAATTGCACCGCTCTTTTCACTTGCACGGCAGATCTGAACACATTCAGCCATTGTTACCGCAGGCATTGTTTCGCTGAGAACGTGAATACCCTTTTCAAGAGCAATAACTGCATATTTTGCGTGCTGGTGGAAAAAGTTGGTAAGAACAACCGCATCCATACCGCTGTCAATGAACTCATCAAAATCTTTAAAATACTTTGTTTCATCACAGCAGAACGGCTTGATATTTTCATAAGTTGATTCATCATAATCGCATACT
>JAFOBC010000164.1 GCA_017382015.1 Clostridia bacterium | reverse complement strand
TTTATAATGAAGAAATACCTGGAATACATTGACAACTGCAAAGAAATTATAGAAAGAATCAGCACTGACGGCGCAGAAAGCATCGAAAAATCGGCGCAGTTACTTAGCGATACTATGATGAACGGCAACAGATTTTACCTCTTAGGTACAGGCCATTCACATATGTTAGCTGAAGAGCTGTTTTACAGAGCAGGCGGACTTGTAAACGTTCAGCCTATTCTTGTTGAGCCGCTGATGCTCCACATTTCTGCAAGCGAAAGCACTCTGGCTGAAAGAGTTGAAGGATATGCAGACAAAATCTTTGAAGATTACGGTATGAGCAAGGGCGATACTGTTGTAATAATATCCAACTCAGGCAGAAACGGCGTTATTGTTGATATGGCACTCCTTTGCAAAGAAAAAGGGCTTAATGTAATTGCTCTGACAAATCTAGAACACACATACGCCGGAGCTTCCCGACACAAGAGCGGAAAAAGACTTTGTGAAATCGCAGACATTGTAATTGATAATTTCGGCTGTGTCGGTGATGCCTGCGTTTCAGTTGACGGAGTTGAAGGCAAAATCTGCCCTACTTCAACTGTCACCGGGGCACTCATTCTTAACAGTATTGTTGCACAAGCTGTAGATATCTGCGTTAAAAACGGATTTTCACCCGAACATTTTGCAAGCTCAAATGTTGACGGCGGCGATGAAATAAACAACAAACTTGTAGAAAAATATAAAAAGGAGCTTAAACACCTTTGATTTATCCAGTAATACAAAATAATTCTCTCAACGGTAAAGCTGTAAATGTAAACAGTGTAAAAGTTGAAGGCGATTTTAAAGAAACGGTCGAACGTATTTTTGCTGATTACAGCATTGACACAAACGGAAACTATACTATCAATGTAAAAATATCCGACAGCAGAAAAACCACATATATTGACGAGCTGTTTAGCTTAAGCGATGAGAAATATTTTCTTACCGTCAATGAAACCTGCGCTGTAATTGAAGCGGCCACACGACGCGGTGTATTCAGAGCAGCAAACACACTTGCAAAGCTTATTAAAAATCGTGAACTTAAGTGCGGCGAGGCGGAAGATTATCCCCTTTTCAAAAAGAGAGGTTACATCGAAGGATTTTACGGCAACACCTGGGAAAGAAGCAAGCGACTTTCTGTCATGAAGCTTATGGCTCAATATGGGATGAACACTTTCTACTATGCTCCCAAGGATGATATTTACCACCGCGAAAAGTGGAGAGAGCTTTATCCGCAAAAAGAGCTCAACGAGCTTAAAGAGTTGTTTGAAGAAGCTCAAAAGCATGAGCTTGATTTCCACTGGTGTATCGGCCCGGGATTGACTTATCAGTATACATCTGAAGACGATTTCAACAAACTTATTGAAAAATTCAAATGTGTATATTCAATCGGTGCTAAAAACTTCGGTCTTTTGCTTGATGATATTCCGGATGAATTCCAGTATGAAAAAGATGCCGAAAAATTTGACAGCATTGTTGATGCACACATTTATCTTATCAACAAAGCATATAAAACGCTCAAAGAGTTTGACGCCGATATCACCTTGACTGTATGCCCCACTCAATATCACGGCAACGAAAGCGACTACTATATCACTAAATTCGGCAGAGGAATACCCACAGATGTTACCATATTCTGGACAGGTGCTGAGATCTGCTCACGCGTACTCACCTCCCGTGAGGCAAATGAATTCTTCAGAAGCACCAATCATATGCCTTTGTACTGGGATAATTACCCTGTAAACGACTGTGAGATGTTCCAGGAAATGCATCTGGGCCCGATACTCGGCAGGGACAAAGACCTTTACAAGCACTGCGAAGGTCTTATCTCCAACGTTATGGAATACGCAGAATGCTCAAAAATCCCCCTGCTTACGATTGCTGATTATCTTTGGAATCCCGTATGCTATGACAGCGAAAAATCGATCAAAAACGCACACAGTGTTATTTTAGGTGATAAAGCTGAACTGTTCAGCTACATAGCAGACCACCTTGCAGTTTCTTGCGTATCAAGACACGCAAGCGAATATATGAGCGAAAAACTGTCACACATCGGTTTCCTTATGTCAACAGGACGTCAGGATGAAGCTGCAATAGAATTCAAAGACTTTAATGCCAAGAACAGAGAATGTCTTGAAATGCTTAATGACAAAACTGTACCTATGTTTGCAGAAATGCAGAAATGGGTAAATAAGTTTTCGATGTGTTGCGATTTGCTTGATGCCGTCTATACAACCTCACTCTCACCCACTGACGAAAACAAAGCTGATCTTGCCTCGTTACTTGAAGCCTATAATTCAGACGCTGTAATACTTACCGGATTCTGCCTGCGTGAGGCCGCAGAAAAGGCTTTGCTGTTATAATGTAAAAGCACTTTGCACAACCTGCGAAGTGCTTTTTTGTTACTATAACTGTTGTTTAATTATTATAAATATGTTATTATAATTAATTGTAAAAGTGAGGTAACAGCGATGAAGAAAAAAGCAAAGATAGTTATAAGCATTATAGTTGCTTTAGCAATTATAACTGTAGGTTGTATATGGTATATGGCCGACGGGTATAAACCGTATTACCCAGCTATGACCGAGTTTTTAATCAGCAATAAAATTGTTGTTCAGACCATTCAGAGTGACACCAATAAAACCGTTTATACACCTGCAGAATCTGATTGCGGTCTGATTTTTTATCCGGGCGCCAGAATTGAACACGAGGCGTATGAGCCTCTTATGAAGGCTTGTGCGGTGCAAGGAATCAAATGCATACTTGTTGAGATGCCTTTGAATATGGCTTTCTTCAACATAAACGCCGCTGATAATATCCAGAAGATGTATCCCGAAATTGAGCACTGGTACATAGGAGGTCATTCTCTCGGCGGCGCAATGGCTTCACTCTATCTCGAAAACAATATTAACAAATTTGACGGATTGATTCTACTTGGCTCTTATTCAACCGCCGATTTATCAGCTGCGGATATTGATGTTCTTTCTGTGTACGGCACAGAAGACGAAATTATGAACGCAGATAAATATAATGCAAACAAGATAAATCTGCCCGAAGATTTTGAAGAGCACATAATAAAAGGCGGCTGTCACGCTTACTTTGGTATGTACGGCAAACAAAGCGGTGACGGTACGCCGACAATCACCAACGAAGAACAGATCAAGTATACAGCACAGTTGATAAGCAAATTTATAAATGAGTCTGTGAGGTGACATTGTGTACCGAACTTTTTTAAGAATTATTTCGATTATACTGACATTTTTTCAGTTTTGCTTCTTTCCACTCTCAAGAGAAATCGGGAGGCACGAAATTATGATAGACAGATCTGCAAAATACCAGACATTCGAGGAATTCGGCACAAGTTCCTGCTGGTGGGCACAAACAATTGAAAGCGATGAAATGGCGCAGGAAATCGCCAAACGTCTTTACAGCGAAGACGAAGGCCTCGGTCTTAAAATATTTCGCTATAACATAGGCGGCGGCGAGGCCGATAACCCCGATTGCAGAATATGGGACACTAGCCGACGTACCGAAAGCTTTTATGTACTCAACCCTGAATCGGGTGAATATGAATATGATTTCACTCGAGATGCGAATGCAAGAAGAGTTATGGATTACGCCATAAAATACGGTGCTGAAAAAATAATACTTTTCTGCAACAGCCCTCATTTTTCCATGACCGCAAGCGGACACGCTTCCGGCGGACTTACCGAATACGCATCCAACCTTCCAAAAGAAAATTACCAGGCATTTGTTGATTACGTGCTTACAATCGCTGACTGGTTTGTAGCACAAGGATATCCGATTTATGCTATCTCCCCTATCAACGAACCGATGTGGTCTTGGGGCGGAGACTGGGTAGGCCAGGAAGGATGTCACTATACCGTTGATGAAACTATAGAACTTCTTGAGCTTTTTGCAACAGAAATGAAAAAACGCAACTCACCGTATAAGCTCAACTGTCCGGAAAGCGGAGAAATGAGCTGGGATTACTATGAATACGTTGAAAAGTTTTTTGAAAGCGAAATACTCAACGAATTCTGTGACACTTACAGCGGTCACTCATATTGGATGGATACAAAATCCGAAGAAAAGAAACAAATCGGTGACAAAATAAAAGAAACTTATCCGGACAAAAAGTATGAAATGAGCGAGTGGTGCGAGCTTCCGCTGACAATCGACAGCACGACGATAGACAGCGGACTGCATATGGCTCAGGTAATTGTTGACGACCTTACACATATGAATGCTGTATCCTGGCAGAGTTGGACAGCTGTCAACGGCGATGGTCTTCTTGACAGAAACTCAGATGGAGAGCTAATTACCTACAACCGATACTATGCTTTCAAACACTTCACATCTTTTATAAAACCCGGTATGGTCAGGATTAAAACTATTGACAACTTCAAAGAAAATTCACAACTCAAAACTGTAAGCTTCGCTGACGGAAATAAAACAGTCACAGTTATTGTTAACCCTGCGCAAACGGACGAAGAAATCAGACTTTGCGGAATATGGGGCAATGCAGAAATTTACTTAACAGATTCTGAACACAACTGCGAAAACGTATACAGCGGTAAATTCAACCAATCATTTACAATTCCGTCTAAAAGCATAATGACCATATGCGTTGAAGAATAACAGGAACAAAAAATCCGTCATCTTCGTGTTGAAGATGACGGATTTTTTATATTGTTTCAATTTTCTTGATACCAAAAACCATTCTGAGAATTGATTGAAGTGCTTTAGGACTGCGCAAAACGATAATTTTCATTATGTACTCCCCTTTCTGTTGCCTGCTACATACTATGCAGTTTAACAAAAAGAGTTACCGCTTATTTGAGCTCCCAATCCTTGATATCTTTAACATCATTATACATTTCCACATAGCTGTCATGACGTGATTTCATAATCTCTCCAGCTTCGACAGCCTCACAAATCTTACAGCCTTTATCAGCTATATGAGCACAGGTGGAAAACTTACACGTACCAAGATACGGCAAAAATTCCTTAAAGCAAAAAGCAAGATTTTCTTTTCTTATAAGGAGTTTTGTCTCAGTCATATCAATTGCGGCAAAGCCGGGCGTATCTGCAATATATCCACTGCCGACCTTAAACAACTCAACCTGACGCGTTGTATGTTTTCCTCGGCCTAATTTATCGCTTATTTCGCCTGTTTCAAGCTCTAACGAAGGCATCAATGCATTCAGCAGCGTAGGTTTGCCAACACCTGAGTTTCCGGAAAAAACGCATATCCTGCCATTGATTGCAGATTTGATATCTTCAACGCCTTTACCGTTAACAGAAGATATGCAATAAGTTTCAAAGCCTGATTTACGGTAAATCTCAGCCAACCCGTCATCATCTTTAAGATCTTCTTTGGTAAAAACAATTGCGCATTCAATTCCTTTATCCTGTGCAATAGCGGTCATTTTGTCGATGACAAGTGTGCTCGGTAACGGTTCACATGTTGAGGCAAGTATAAAGAGCTTATCAACGTTGGCTACAGGAGGACGGTTGAGAAAGTTTTTGCGCTCATGAACATTATCCAGCGAGCAATAACCTTCATCATTAACCGTAACCGTAACAATGTCGCCTGCGAGAGGGGTAACTCCTCTTCTGCGATTAATTCCCTTGGCCTTACACTCATATATTCCGTCGGCGGTTTCAACATAGTAAAAACCCCCGATTCCCTTAATAAGAATTCCCTGCGTTTTTATCATCAAAAAACACCTTCGCCAACAAAAATAACTATAGCTGTATCAATTGAATAGGGTCTGTACTTATCAAGACCTGAAAGTTCCGGAGTCTGTTCAATAACATATCCGATGTGGGACACATCTGTTGTTTTTTTGTACTCTACAGTGACATTAATAAATCCTTGAGCGCTGAGCAGATCCATAGCTTCTGCTTCGCTCAAGCCCACAACTTCAGGAATAATGTTGAGCGGAATGCTGATAAGCGAATCATCATATTCATCGTTAACGGTTTTAACATTCGTAAGCGTTACAGGATCTGTTGTAAAGTCGATATTACAGCTGTATACTGTCGAACCGTCTATTTTAACTATTAAAGTATTTGAAGCTCCGGAACCGCTGACATTGAAAGTATAATTACTGCCGGTAAGGAGAACCTCGGCACCTGCTGATTCTACCGAGGCATTATTAAGGTAAACCTTAAGTGCGCCGGCATTTCCGCTCTTATACGGAAGAGGAATCGAAAGCTCAATCGTAACAACAGGCGGATTACCTGTACTTACATAAATGTCAACTTTATCACCCGGGTGAGCTGTTTCGTTTTCAGCAGGAACCTGCTCAATAACCTTACCTGCGTTATCCAAGCTGTCAACCTGAATAACCTGACCAATAACAAGACCAACCGACTTAGCCAACTCGTTTGCTTCCTCAGGCGTGAAACCGACAAGCTTGGGAACAAACACCGCATCCTCATCAGTATGTGTTGAAATATAAATCGTAATTGTAGAACCGACCGCAGCACTGTCGCCACGTTCGGGAGAGGTGCGTATAACTGAGCCTTCTTCTACCGAAGGTTCATAAAGCATCTCATATTTTGTGATAAATCCGCTAGCCTCAAGTGTCTGTTTTGCGGAAAGATAAGGCTGACCGTAAACATCAGAAACAGGTGCAGTTTTATTTGTATTAACAGTGATGTATATATACTCGTCTTTGCCGATTTTTTTGCCCTTTTGAGGACTTTGTCTGATAACTACACCATACTCATACTGAGTATTAAATTCATACTCTACCTGAATTTTATATTCATTATACTTATCGTTGTCCTTGATTTCCGTTTCATAATTCATATTCATGAAATTGGGCACACGATCACTTGCCAGGAAAGCATCTGTAAACAGAAGAAGCACAAGGCCAACAACAAGAAGAACAGCAACACAACCGCTTACAACACCGGTAAGAATCGGTATAAGTTTAGAATTATTCTTTACGGAATCATCATCGTTATCTGCTGAAGTTTCTGCATTGCTTTTTGTCGATTTATCACCGCTACCGTTGATATTCATAGTTCTGTCAATATACTTTGTAGGCTCATTATCGACAAAGTATGAATAATCAAACTTAATGGACGGGTTGCGTTTGAACTCATCGAGATCAAGCAAAAGCTCTGCCGCTGACTGATAACGCGCTTTAGGATCCTTTTGCATCGCGTGCATAGTTATCTGCTCAAGACCTACAGGGATACTGCCATTTATATCGTGCATATTGGCGGGTTCATCGTTCATATGCATCATTACAACAGAAATCGGATTCTCCGAAGTAAACGGGAGCTTGCCGGTAAGCATTTCATACATAAGCACACCGACTGAATAAATATCTGCTTTTGCATCAGTAAAGTCGCCACGTGCCTGCTCCGGGCTGATATAATGAACCGAACCGATTGCGCTGTTTTCAGCAATTGTTGCGCTTTCGCTTCTACTAAAGCTTGCGATACCGAAATCGGTTACCTTGATGCTGCCGTTTTTCAGGAGCATAATATTCTGAGGCTTAATATCTCTGTGAACAATTCCCTTATCGTGAGCGTGCTGAAGCGCTCTGAGAATCTGAGTTACAAAATGAACAGCTTCTTTAGGCTGAATAACTTTCTGCTGTTCAATATACTCCTTAAGAGTTATACCCTCAATAAACTCCATAACAATATACTGAAGTCTGTCGCCAAAACTCATATCATAGACTTTTACAATATTGGGATGAGAAAGCACAGCAATATACTTTGACTCGTTTTTAAATCTGCGTCTGAATTCTTCATTTGCAAGGTACTCTTCTTTGAGAATTTTGATTGCAACTACCCTGTCATCGATAGAATCATAGGCTTTATATACAACAGCCATTCCGCCAACGCCAATAATTTCGAGAACTTCATATCTGTTATCTATGCGTTTATTAACATAAGTTTCCATTATTCCGACCTCCTTACGTCGTTATTGAAACAACCGTTATGTTGTCGCCGCCACCGTTTTTATTTGCCATTTCAACAAGCCTTTCGGCATATTCAAAGAAATCTGTCTCTGCGGAAGCAGAAAGAATCGCTTCATCTTCAACAAAATTAGTAAGACCGTCCGTGCAAAGAAGAAGAATATCTCCTTCTTCAAAATCATCTTCAACAAAATCAACAGCAACCCTGCTGTCGACACCGATTGCTCGGGTAATTATGTTTTTGCCCGGGAACGTTTTTGCTTCGTCAGCAGTAATGCTGCCGTTCTCAACAAGATCCTGAACCATAGAATGATCACGGGTAAGCTGAGAAATGCCATTCTTTTCAGAAATACGATAAGCACGACTGTCACCAACATGAGCAACATACACTCTTGAATTTGCGACTATAGCCGCAACACACGTCGTGCCCATACCGGCAAGAGAATCATCACTCTTAGCTTTATCGTAAAGACAAGCATTAGCACCCGCAATAGCAGATTCAAACATATTATAGATAGATGAAGGCTTCATACCGTCACGATAACACTCGTTTATTGTATGCGATATCATTTTTACGGATGTTGAGCTAGCAACACTTCCGCCGGCTGCACCGCCCATACCGTCACACACAACAGCCCAGGCAACACCTCCGGAGAGTTCGCCTGCGGAATACGAATCCTGATTATCAGTACGTACCAATCCTATGTCTGTTTTAGCTGTAATTCTCATAAATTCAGATTGCGGTTATTCAACCGCATCTCCTTTCTTGAGTAATGCTCTATGTTCAAGCCTTGATGTGTTTACTGCGAAGCTGACCGCAGGACGCGTCAATATCTCCGCCAAGGCTACGTCTTACAGTTACATTCCTGCCTGCTTGTTCAAGAATTTCACAAAAACGCTGTATACGCTCCGGTGTACTTGAACGCAAGCCACTTTCGGTAACATCGTTTGCAGGAATCAGGTTAATATGCGCAAGCGTACCCTTTAGCTTTGCGGCAAGCTCCCTTGCACATTCATCGCTGTCATTAACTCCGCCGAACATCGCGTATTCGTACGATATTCGTCGAGAAGTAGAATCAGCATATACCTTGCAAGCATTCAAAAGCTCATCCACTTTGTACTTTTTGTTCACAGGCATTAACCTTGAACGAATTTCATCATTTGGTGCATGAAGAGAAACGGATAGAGTAAGTTGCATATTCTCTTCCTGAAGTTTTTTTATCCCCGGTATAATACCGCAGGTTGAAAGCGAAATATTACGCATACCGATATTCAGACCATCATCATTATTGACAAGTCGCAGAAAACGGATAACATTATCGTAATTATCCATAGGCTCGCCCATACCCATCAAAACAATATGAGAAACCTTAATATTCATATCGTTCTGTGCGGCATGAATCTGACCAAGGATTTCAGCAGCTGACAGATTGCGGATAAACCCTCCAACACCTGTAGCGCAGAAAGCGCAATTCATACGGCAACCAACCTGAGTAGAAACACACAGAGAATAACCGTATTTGTACTTCATAAGTACGCTTTCAATAAATTCACCGTCAAAAAGCCTGAACAGATATTTAACAGTACCGTCAAGTGCTGAAACAGACTTTTTTTCTACTTCACAAGACTTTATTATGTACTCTTTTTCGAGCGAATCTCGGAGTGATTTTGAAAGATTTGTCATTTCCGCAAACGAGCTTACACCCTTTTGCTGGAGCCACTGCCAGACCTGTTTGGCTCTGAAAGCAGGTAGCCCAAAAGCTTTAAGAGAAGCCGAAAGCTCATCAAAATACATTGATTTTATATCTGTCAAAGCTCTCACTTCCTTTCAAAAACTGCAATAAAGAATCCATCAGTATCGTTAATGTGTGGCATCAGCGTTATAAATCCATCCCTGACAAATGTTGATTTTGATATAAAATTGGGAGTTACAACAGAAAAATCCGGATGAGAAGATAAAAAGGACTTACATACCTTTTCGTTCTCATTAGGGTTAAGCGCACACGTTGAATATACAAGCCTTCCGCCGTTCTTAACATACTTTGAGGCAGTTTCAAGAATATGAAGTTGTATGGGTGGAAGCGCTTTAAGATCATCAAGGGGCTTATTTCTTATTTCGGGCTTGCGACGGACAATGCCCAAACCCGAACAAGGTACATCACAAAGAACTTTATCTGCCATAGGTAACTGCTCTGAAAAAACAGATGCATCGTTACAAACACATTCAATGATAGTTACACCGAGTCTTTGTGCACCCTGACGAATAAGTTCCAAACGATGATTATGTATATCACAAGCTATGATTCTGCCTGTATTTTTCATCAACTGAGCCAGCGTGAAACTCTTACCTCCGGGAGCGGCGCAAAGGTCGATTACAGTTTCACCTTCTTGAGGCGCAAGAGCAGCAGCACAAAGCTGCGACGCACCATCCTGCACATGAAACAAACCATCGTTGAAAGCGGAAAGTTTTTCCAAACTGCCGCATTTCCCCAGACAAAGTGAATTATCAACAGACGAAACCTGAACTGATATATTTTCAGCACGCAGCAAATCTGCAAGTGTTTCGCCATCAGTCTTTAACGTATTAACTCTTACGGTAAGCGGCGGTCTGCCGGCACAAGAAGCCATAATACCGACGGCATTATTTTCGCCGTAGTGCTTTATCCAGAACCTGACAAGATCTGTCGGGAAAGAATACTTTACTGAATAATATTCAGACTTATCCGATTCATCCGGTAAGCATAAGCCGTTACGTGAAACACTTCTCAAAACCGCATTAACCAGCGACCCCGCAAAAGCACATCCATTACTCTTTACGAGCTTGACACTTTCATTTACAGCTGCCGATTCTGGCACCTTATCCATAAACAGAAGCTGATAAACACCCAGGCGTAATGCTGTAAGCACCTGCGGCTTAAGCTTTTTAAGCGGCTGTTTAAGATTTAGTGAAAGCTGATAATCGAGGGTATATGAACGCTCAAGAACGCCGTAAACCAAAGCACTGACAAAAGCTGAATCAGAATCATTCAAACCTGATGATGCCAAAACATTGTCAACGGTAAGATTTGAATATGAGGAGTCTTTTTGTATTTTGCAAAGTATTTCGAACGCTGTCTGTCGTGAATTTTTCATTATCTTCTCCGATTAAAGCGCAATACTAACCTAAGAAGGTTGGCAAGCGAAACAAGAAGTGCTGTAATATAAGTCATTGCCGCTGCTGTCAGAACCTTCTTTGCACCGCCGATTTCGCCAGGCTGAAGCATACCTGTTTCTTCAATAACCTTAACGGCTCTTTGGCTGGCATTTAATTCAACCGGCAGAGTTACGAGCTGAAAAATTGCAATGAATGAATAAAGAAGCAAACCGATTGTTACAAGCGGCTCAAAACCTAACCAGAAACCGATTAATGCAAGCGGAATACCGATATAAGAGCCGACGTTGCATACAGGAAGTATAGAGTTTCTGATTTTAATCGGAGCATAATCCTGCGCATGCTGTGCAGCGTGACCTGCCTCGTGACAAGCGATACCGATTGCGGCAACACTTGAACCGTTATAAACACCGTCGGAAAGACGAATGACTTTTGCCCTGGGATCGTAATAATCTGAAAGCTTTCCGCCGGGAGAAAACTCAATTCTTACATCGTTAATGCCGTAGTGATACAGCACGCGAGCTGCTGCCTGAGCACCTGTTATACCACGTGAAGATAAAACTTTTGACTGCTTTGCATAGGTCGATTTGACCATAATTTGTGCCACAACAGAAAGAATAAGCATTGGCACAACAAGAATTAAATAGTAATAATCGTAAAAGAAACCGAAATACGGCATAATTTATTCCCTCCTGTTTTAGTGTTTAAATTATTGTTCCCTTTTCAACCTTAAAACCTCTAAGGAAATCCGAGGCAAAAAGTTTATTTTTTCCTTGAGCCTGAAGCTGAGTAACAGTTACACATTTACCATCACCACAGCAAACAGTAAACTCTTTATCAGAGCACATTACCTCGCCCGCTTTGCCACCGCAATAGCCACCAAGACGAGAACCGTAAAGCTTAACGATTTTTTCGTTTATCACAGTTGTTGCAACGGGCCAAGGCTCGAGTCCGCGTATATGGTCGTGAACCTGCTGAGCTGTTTTAGACCAATCCACAGGTGAAAGATTCTTGTTGAGCATAGATGCATATGTAGACTTGGAATCATCCTGCTTTACCGGTGAAAGCGAACCATCAAGCATAGCATCAATTGTTTCAATCAAAAGCTCTGCACCCAAGACTTTAAGTCTGTCAAATAATTCACCGGATGTCTCATCAGGTTCAATTGCCGTCTTCTTAACGAGCAATATATCACCGGTATCAAGACCTGCATCAAGCTGCATAGTTGTTACACCGGTTTCTTTTTCACCGTTTATAACAGACCACTGAATGGGTGCCGCACCTCTGAGCTTAGGCAACAGCGAAGCATGAACATTTACGCAACCGTACTTCGGTATATCAAGCACTCTCTGCGGAATCAGCTTACCGTAAGCAACAACAACTATAAGCTCCGGGGCAAGTTGCTCAAGAATCGAGGCTGCTGCACCGTCCTTAAACGTATCGGGCTGATAAACGTCAAGACCCAGTTCAAGCGCACGCGCCTTGACGGCAGGAGGTGTCATAATCTGTTTTCTGCCCTGAGGCTTGTCAGGCTGTGAAAAAACGCCTACAACGTCATGACCTTTTTCAACAAGAATATCAAGGCAATCAACTGCAAAATCCGGAGTGCCCATAAAAACTATACGCATAAATCAGACCTCCTGTAAGCAATTAATTATTATTCGGTGAAAGTCTGTCAATGTAGAGATTACCGTCAAGATGATCGATCTCATGGCAAAAAGCTCTCGCTTTAAGGCCTGTACCGGAATAGAAATACCACTTACCTTCTCTGTTCTGAGCCTTTACTTTGACACTCATGGGACGGAGCGTAACAGCACTTTCGCCCGGTAGTGAAAGACAGCCTTCCACCTCTTCCTGAACGCCTTCGCGCTCAATTATTTCGGGGTTGACCAGTTCAAGCAAACCATCACCGCAATCTATGACCACAACACGCCTGAGAATACCTACCTGCACAGCAGCAAGACCTACACCATTGGCTTTATACATAGTTTCGACCATATCATCAATGAGTGTAGCCAGACGTTCATCAAATGATTCAACGGTTCTGCTCTTCTTTCGGAGAAGAGGATTTTCTTTTGTTATGATATTTCTGATTGCCATATTTTTCGCCTCATTTAGAGTATACTTTCCGGATTTATATCCGCAAAGATACTGACATCGTTAAATTTTGTATCTTTTCCGAAAGATATCAAAAGCTCTGACATAAAACTTCTGAACTTCGAATTGTTTTTGCATTTTATAATCATCCTGTACCTGTATTTGCCGCTTACTTTAGCAACTCTGGGCTGTAGCGGACCAAGAACGATTAATTTAAGTTCGGGATATTTTTCGCCAGCCAAGGCTCTGAAACTATTAAAAAACATCTTGGAAGCAACCCGTGTTTTATTTTCATCAAAGCCGGAAAAACCAACAACACAAAGATCACAGAAAGGCGGATAAGTCATAAGTTTTCTCATCTGGATTTCCGTATTATAAAAAGCGTTGTAATCCTGCTTTTCAGCTAATTTGATTATTTCATTCTCAGGAGTAAGTGTCTGTATAACAGCACTGCCTTTGCGAGAGCCTCTGCCGGCTCTGCCGACAACCTGAGTCAAGAGAGAAAAAGTACGCTCCAGCGACCTGAAATCATCATTATACAACTGTTGATCAACAGAAATCACACCAACGAGTGTAACGTTTTCAAAATCTATACCCTTCGCCACCATCTGTGTGCCCAACAGAATATCATACTCATGATTTGAAAATGCTTTCAATGCATTTTCGTGAGCATTTTTGCGCATTGTAGTATCCTGATCCATACGAAGTATGCGTGCATCCGGCAACAATTGCGCCAATTCATCCTCAACCATCTGAGTACCGAAGCCGGCATAGCGTATATCCTGCTTACCACATTCGGGACAAACCTGAGTAATCGGCTGAGAATGGCCGCAGTAATGACACATCAACCTGCCATTAGCATGATGATACGTCAGCGATATACTGCAGTTGGGGCAAGAAACCACACTTTTACATGATTTGCACGAAGCAAAAGTGTTATAACCCCTGCGATTGAGCAGAAGAATAGCCTGATTACCTTGCGTAACCGTTTCACTCAACTTATCAGCAAGAGCATTGCTGATTGCACGGCTGCTGTCTGAGCTGAAATCAGACGCTATATCAACAGTGATTACTTCCGGCAACTTTGCGCCTGCATAGCGCTGAGTCAGTGTGTTCAGTGTATAAATTCCGTACTGAGCACGTGCAAAAGTTTCAATGCTCGGTGTAGCTGAGCCAAGAACGAGAAGCCCATTATTTTCGTCACATCTGAAACGGGCAACCTCTTTTGCGTTGTATCTTGGAGTTTGTTCTGACTTATAAGTATGCTCCTGCTCTTCATCAATAATGATAAGACCAAGTTTTTCGACAGGGGCAAATACAGCCGAGCGAGTACCGATAACCACTCTTGCTTCGCCACGTTTTACTCTCTTCCATTCGTCCATTCTTTCACCGAGAGAAAGCGCCGAATGAAAAACAGCAACCTCCTCACCAAAGTGCGAATAAAACTTGTCGATAACCTGAGGAGTGAGCGAAATCTCCGGAACCATCATAATAGCTCCTTTGCCACACTCAAGCATACTTTTAATAAGCTTAATATAAATCTGCGTTTTACCGCTACCCGTTATTCCATAAAGCAACGAAGCTGTTTTTTCGTGCTCATTGTATTGCCTGAGAAGTGAATGAAACGCTTTCTGCTGCTCATCTGTCAAAACAATATCAGCAGATGATTCTTTGACTTTTCCACTGACGGGACTGCGATAAACCTCATTATCAAACTGTTCGAGGATATTCTTTTTTTCAAGAGTTTTTATTACTGCAGCCGTTACACCGGTAAAATAGCATATTTCCTTCGGGCTGGCGCCTCCGCTTGAAAGCAAAAGCTCACAAACGCTTTTTTGCTTAGCTGTGAGAGAAGGCAAAAGACGTTCATATTCCTGCGAATCAACAGCAAGGCGCACAAGCCGCTCTGTACGGTCGCCAACATTTCGTTGCGCATCAACATTGCGATGAAGCACACCTTTTTTGTACATCTTCTCAAGAATTGTACTGTCTGACTTGAAGCCGAAAGCACTTAATAACTTTGATTTTTCAACAAATTTGCAGGTTTTAACAAGCTGAAGATAAACTTCTCTTTCATCAGCTGAAAGATCATTTATAACAGATTCGTCCGCATTAGGATCAGCACCATAAAAATAGCTGAGTTTAAGGTTGAATCCCGTCGGAAGTATGCACCTGTAGGCATCAAAATAAGTGCAGAATGTCCTGTCCTTAAGCCAGAAGATTAACTTATACAAATCATCATCAACAAGCGACTTTTCATCTTTAATTTCGCTTATTTTCTTGAGTTTGCCACCGGGATGCTCTTCATTTATGCGCAGAATTACCCCCTGTCTGCCCGCATTACCGTTGCCGAAAGGCACAATAACGCGCACGCCGAGAGACACTCTGTCCGCCATATCGGCAGGCACTGCATAATCGTACAGCTTATCAAAATGATAAGCTGTATTTTCTAGCGCAACTCCTACAGTAATATCTTTAGGCATAACGGTCAGATATTTCTGATTTCTTCAGGCTCGATAAGAGCGTACTCACCGTTAAGGAACTCATTGAGTGCAAGGCTGACAGGCTTTTCAATGAGAGACTCTTTTCTTTCTACTGCATCATCAGTAATATCACGTGCTCGCTTTGCAGTTGCTATTACGAGAGAATAACGGCTTGTGCGTCCTTCGAGAACATTGCTGAGATCAGGGTTAAATTTCATTTCTGTTTTCTTTGCTTCTGACATAGTGTATTTCTCCTTTTCCTTTTAAAGGTTTTTAATAATATTATATACTTCATCAATTGCACGCTGAACATCGTCGTTGACAACACGGTAATCAAACTCATCTTGTCTTGCTAACTCAACAGGCGCAATTTTAAGACGTTCTTCGATAACTTCGGGGGCATCTGTTTGCCTGCCGCGAAGTCTTCTTTCAAGCTCCTCAAGCG
>JAFOBC010000163.1 GCA_017382015.1 Clostridia bacterium | reverse complement strand
GCTTGCGAAGCGAACGGTAATTGTCTCACGCAGGGCTGACGGGAAGCGGCGCCGCATAGCCAAACTGTTGTGTCATATGCGTCACCTCCTAAATAATAACGCACAAATTACTTTAATTTATATCTATAATATAACACGTATGCATTATATCACAACAGCGTTTTAAAAGCAACATCAAATTTCAGAAAAAAGCAACATTATTCCGGTTGAAATAATGTGTCGGATATGGTAAACTTATATCAATTTTTATACAAGAGGTGCAACTTATGAAATTTGTATCCTGGAACGTAAACGGACTCAGAGCCTGCATGACAAAAGGCTTTGACGATATATTCAGGAATCTTGACGCCGATATATTCTGCGTTCAGGAAACCAAGCTTCAACTCGGCCAGATAGACTACCATCCGGAGGGTTACCACCAGTATTGGAATTATGCTGAAAAAAAAGGCTACTCAGGCACAGCTGTATTCACAAAGCAGGAACCACTCAGCGTGTTTTACGGGCTTGATATTGAAAAGCACGACCACGAAGGCAGAGTTATAACGCTCGAGTTTGAGAAGTTTTATTTTGTTTGCGTCTACACACCGAACGCACAGGATGAACTGCGCAGGCTCGATTACAGGATGGAGTGGGAAGACGATTTCAGAGATTATCTGGTTTCGCTGGCAAACGACAAGCACGTTGTGGTATGCGGCGATATGAACGTAGCCCACAAAGAAATCGACCTCAAAAATCCGAAAACAAACCGCCGCAATCCCGGCTTCACCGATGAAGAAAGAGGCAAGTTCGAGCTTCTTCTCGGCGCAGGCTTTACAGACACATTCCGTTACTTCTACCCCGACCTTGAAAACGCATACTCCTGGTGGAGCTACCGTTTCAAGGCAAGAGAAAAGAACATCGGTTGGCGTATTGACTATTTCCTTGTAAGCAGCAGCGCAGACAGCCTGCTGAAGGGCGCAAAGATACACAGCGATATCCTTGGCTCAGATCACTGCCCCGTAGAAGTTGAAATTGATTTTTAAGGAGAACCGCTATGTCTATCGAAAGAGTACGCCCCTACCTCGCAGAAAGAGGAATGGAGGCAAGAATAAAAGAATTTGACGTATCCAGCGCAACTGTCGAGCTTGCCGCACAGGCACTCGGCTGCGAAGGTAAAAGAATCGCAAAAACACTCTCATTTATGCTTAACTCAAACGCAATCCTCATCGTCGCCGCAGGCGATGCAAAGGTTGACAACGCTAAATACAAAGCCCGTTTCGGCGCAAAAGCAAAAATGCTCACACCCGACGAAGCTGTTGAGCTTGTAGGTCACGCCGTAGGCGGTGTATGCCCCTTTGCCGTAAAAGAAGGAGTCTGCATATATCTTGACGTTTCGCTCAAGCGTTTTGACATTGTATATCCTGCCGCAGGCAGCTCCAACAGCGCTGTTGAACTAAGCATTCCCGAGCTCGAAATGCTCTGCCCAGATGCAGAATGGGTTGACGTATGCAAAGCATGGCAAGACGAATAAACAAATGAAAAAACACTCACCGCTTCTGATAGTAATTGCCGCTGCGCTGTGGGGTACGATGGGTCTTTTTACACGCAAAATGACTGAGCTTGGTTTTTCTACACTGCAGCTTGTGCTTATGCGCGCATCCGTAACGGCAGCAGCTTTGCTGATATACCTGCTGATATTCGACAGAGACAAGCTGAAAATCAAGCCGAGCGATGTCCTGATATTTATCCCTGCAGGTTTAATCAGCGTTGTACTGTTTCAGCATTGCTACACCAACGCAATAATGGCCGGTTCAATCAGCATCGCCGCAACACTGCTATACACCTCCCCTATTTTCGTAACAGTCATATCAGCCGTGATGTTCAAAGAAAGAATCACGCCGGTAAAAATAATCGCACTTATAACGGCTTTTGTCGGCTGTGTGCTTGTTTCGGGAATAATCGGCTCGGGAAATACGCTCACGCCAACCGCTTTACTACTCGGCATAGCATCGGGTTTTACATACGGACTGTACAGCATTTTCACAAAGCTTGGTCTGCGACGTTGCTCACCGCTTACGTTCACTTTTTACACATTTTTAACGGCAACGGTTGTGCTGATTCCGCTTTGTGATATCGGCACAATGGTATCAATCGCAACTGCATCAGTAAATAATGCAGTTATGCCTGCAGTATTCAGCGTTGTGACAAGTGTTATACCATACGTCTGTTTCACCTGCGGACTCAAATATACCGAGGCGAGCAAAGCAAATATCACAGCTACAATAGAACCTGCCGTTGCAACAATTATAGGCATATTTGTTTTTGACGAAAAGCTCAGCATTTTATCTGTTACAGGTATAATTTTCGTGCTTTCAAGCGCAGTTATACTCAATCTGCCGCAAAAGAGCACAAACAACACGTCAAAATATTAAAAAAAAGGCACCAAAAAAGGACTTTCGGTTTTTCCGAAAGTCCTTTTACTGTTTTTATGGTTTTATGCCCAAAATATTAAAAATTTGGGGCATATTTGCTCACGAGTTCTTTCGCAACATTGAGCGTGTTTTCTTTACCTACAGCATCGTTATCGGGCGCATAAGTGGCAATCCACTGCTTTTCTATTCTGGAGAGGCTTCCGCCAAACTCGCTGCCAAGATAAGAATCACGGCCGTGCACCTGAGTTTTTGTCTTTTCAGGAATACGTCTTAGCTTTTTGAACGACACCGCAAGAAGCTCAAAAAATGCTCGCCAACGAAGCGCATAAAAGCTCTCGAGCATACCGCCCCACTCTTTCCAACAGCAGTCATACAAAGCAGTTTCTTTTATCGGGCCAAAGATACTGATCTGAGAAAGAACGTTGATTTCATAATTCTGCTTCTCAGCATCGTCACCGCCGCACTCGCGTGCAAGCTCAAGATAATGAGGAAGCGAAAACTCCTTCTTTGTGAGCATAAGCCTGTCCAGATCTTCTATTATGCCGAGGAAAAGGTTTGTATTCTGCTCAAAAAGCGCAACATCTTTGGTCTTGTAACCTTCTAGCGCTTTTTTGCAAACGGAATTCGCAAGGTCGCTGAGCGCCTGGCGCAAAACATCGCACACATCAAGCTCATACTCATATGTCTGACCATCTGCCTCAAGCAGCTTTTGCGCCGCTTTGAATACATCCGCTATGTTGTACGGTATATCGTTGCCGCTGTCACCGATTGAAGTGTGACGCAAAAGAGTTGCCGGACGTGTGCAAATTGCACTGCCGTGTTCTCTCGAAGGCTGACCGTTTTTCCAACAGCTTGCCTTAAGCAGTTGCATAGCCTCAACAGCCGCTTCACTTTCTGTGCGGTAGCGGTTAGCAACATACTTTTCAAGCCACGCATCAACGTCACTCTCGCCACACATCGCAGCAAGCGTATACTGACGGAACGCCTCGTTTGAATATGCGCCGTCAGAGAACGAACCCAAACCGCACACGGAAGAATTTTCAGCCGCAAGCGAATCAAACCTGTTGGCTGAAACAGCTGAAATATCGCCGTGAATCGAAGTAACGTCGCAGTTGTTGAAACGGGTGCCTACAAGCATATTGCAGCCCTCCAGCACGTCATCATTACATCTGTCGCCGTCATCAATCACAAGTATTCTATCTTTAGGCAAGCCACGGATAAGCTCCTTACCGACGCAGGAAGAATGAACAACCCATACAGCATCATCACCCATTGATTCGATAAGCTTAAACACAGCTGTACCAAGACCTGCCACAAAACCGGAATCGCGCTTTATGGGAGCGTGAGAACCGAACGGGTCCGTAAGGAAAAATTTGGCTTCTCCGAGGAGAAGAGATTGATTTTTGTAGTAGAGATTGCCGATTTTATGGAAAGTGGTATCACGAACGGAAATCTGATACTGAGGCGGGTAAAAGCACCACTCCTCAGTTTTCTTCATCCTTGCACGGACTTTACCCTGAATAAAGTTACGGAAAACAAAACCGTTAAAGCCATACATAACCGGCATCATACCAAGGTCTCTTACGCGGTCTGCAATGCTTCTGCCAAGCTCAAGGCATTTATCAACGCTCGCTTTACTTGCCTGAGGGAGATATCCGTCAAAACAACCCGAAAGCTGCCAGCCCCAGAAAGAAGGACCTGACAGACCTGCAAGCGCCAGATTCTCGTGCATGCCAAGATCAAGCATTGTTTTCATCCACACAGCTTCTGTGCCGACAGAACAAAGAGGCATATTTATGCCGTTCATCGCCATAAAGTCAATTTCTTTTTCCCAACGCTCCCAGCTCCACCAGCAAGCGGAACACGAGAACGTTGTATACTCGAAGCAGGTGCGGTATTTGCCTTTTATTTCGCCCTCTACCCTATCAGCAGGCAGAGCAAAATCAGCATATGCGAGAGAATGCTCAGCGGTAAAATATGCACCGCAGCAATCACGCATAAAGCGATAATAGCCAACAGCCATACTGACGGTATTATTGCCCTTTATAAGCACTTTACCGTCGGACGGCTCATAGCTGAATATATCTTTGCCGTTTTCGGATTCAACGGTTTCGAAGATAAAATAATCCGCAAAATCAGCTGAACAACGGCTGACAAGAGACCTGATCATAAATAAACCTCAGTTTTTCTGTATTTTCGCAGCTGTGACAGTATTCTGCATAAGCATAGCAACAGTCATAAGACCTACGCCGCCGGGAACAGGAGTAATATGAGAAGCCTTATCTTTGACAGCCTCAAAATCAACGTCACCGCAACGCTTGCCGTCCTCATCTCTGTTCATACCGACATCAATCACAACAGCGCCTTCCTTGACCATATCGGCAGTAACAAACTTTGCCTTACCGACAGCGGCAACAAGGATATCCGCACTGCGTGTAATATCGCTGAGGTTTTCTGTTCTTGAATGGCAGACGGTTACGGTACCGCTTGCACCGAGGAGAAGCATTGCCATAGGCTTACCTACTATATTGCTTCTGCCGATAACAACGCAATTTTTGCCGCTGACATCAATGCCCTCATACTTGAGCATTTCCATAATGCCTGCAGGTGTGCAGGGCTTGAGAACACAGTCACCAATCATAATATGACCTGCGTTAACAGGATGGAAAGCATCGACATCCTTTTCAGGAAGTATTGCGTTGAGAATTACCTTCTCATCAATATGCTTCGGAATCGGGAGCTGACAGAGAATGCCGTTAACACTCTCATCGTTGTTAAGCTTGTTGACAAGCTCAAGCAGCTCCTCCTGAGTTGTTTCGGCAGGCATTGCAAACTCAAGTGACTTGATACCAACCTCATCACAGGTCTTTTTCTTGTTGTTAACGTAAGTTCTGGATGCAAAATCATCGCCAACTATGATAACAGCAAGACAAGGTTCAACACCCTGTGATTTGAGCTCTTCAACCTGAGCTTTAACCTGCTGTTTTATGTGTGCGGAAATAACTTTACCGTCGATAAGTTTCATTGTGATTCCTCCGAAAAAATACAGAAAGCGGTGCAATAACAAGGAACAAATTCTCTCGTAATTACACCGCTGATTCGATTATTGGAAATAAACTAAGAGAATATTCTGGTATATCTCCGTTTTAGACCTTATCAGTTGTTACCGAAAAGGTTTTCGATAAAGTCGTAGTAGTTGCTGTTGCCTGTTGCGGGATCACCGGCAGGAGCTGCAGGAGCTGCAGGAGCAGCGGGAGCCGCAGGGGCTGCGGGAGCTGCAGGAGCCACAGGAGCTGCAGGAGCCTCGGAAGCTGCAGGAGCTGCAACTGAAACGGGAGCGGACATACCTGCTGCGCCGAAGATTTCGTCTACCTTCGGAGGCTCGTCAATGCTGTTGCCAAAGCCGAAGCCTGTAGCAACAACAGTAATATAAAGCTCGTCGTTGAGAGAATCGTCGAAGGAGAGACCCCAGATGATGTTTGCATCGGGATGTGCTGCATCCTTGATCTTCTCGCTGGCGATTTCGATATCTTCGAGACCGATGTCGGGAGAGGATGTAACGCTGATGATAACACCCTTTGCGCCCTTGATTGATGTTTCAAGAAGCGGGCTGGAGATAGCTGCCTCTGCTGCAACCTCGGGCTTGTCCTTGCCCTTTGCGTAGCCGATACCCATGTGAGCGTGACCTGCATCCTTCATTACAGAGAGAACGTCTGCGAAGTCGAGGTTGATAACACCGGGGATCTTGATAAGCTCGGAAATATTCTTAACGCCCTGAAGAAGAACGTCATCAGCCTTTGCAAAAGCGTTAGCCATTGTAATCTTTGTTTCGCTTGCGAAACGAAGACGCTCGTTGGGGATGATAACAAGGCTGTCTACATGCTCTGTGAGCATATCGATGCCGTTTTCAGCCTGAGTCATTCTGCGCTTACCTTCAAAGTTGAAGGGCTTTGTAACAACGCCGACTGTAAGTATGCCCATATCTTTAGCAATCTGAGCAATAACGGGTGCAGCACCTGTGCCTGTACCGCCGCCCATACCTGCGGTGATAAAGACCATATCTGTACCCTTGAGTGTATCGGAAATAACATCGCGGCTTTCTTCTGCAGCCTTCTGGCCAACCTCAGGCTTGCCGCCTGCGCCCATACCGCGTGTAACCTTCTCGCCAATCTGAATCTTGTGTGTTGCCTGTGAGGTAAGAAGAGCCTGCTTATCTGAGTTGACAGCAATAAACTCAACACCTCTGATGCCTGAAGCAATCATACGGTTAACAGCGTTACCGCCGCCGCCGCCGACACCTATAACTTTAATTTGTACCACGTTTTCAACTTCGTTATCGATTTCGAAACCCATATCTTTGTTCCTCCCATATATCTATTTCTATACACATTTAGTCTATTGTACATATGCAGATATTGTAATTCTAGCACAAATCCACCAAAAACACAATAGTATTTTCAAAAATCTTTAACATCGGTAATTACTGAGCGTTCTGCTGCGTCTGAGCCTGTGTCGCCGATTCCTCAGGCTTAGTTTCTCCTTCAGGCTTAGTTTCTCCCTCAGGCAGTGTTTCGCTTTCCGTTGACTCGCCTGATTCACTCTCCGGCTGCGTTTCAACCTCTTCAGATATTTTAATCGGTCTGAAGAAAGCTTTACCCTCAACTGAACCAAGATCAATTATGCCGTGCTGAGCAGGATCGATCTCATTCTCACGTTCGATTACCTTTGCGGCAAGCGCAAGCTTTCTGTCGACTGAGCCTGTATTGCCAAGCTCAAGCGTAAGCCTGCCTTCATACACCAACGACACTTTATACACATCAGTAACATCAATCGCGGTGATATTCTTGATTTCAGCAGTTTCAAGCTTTGTGCAAATACCCTTAAGCATTTCGTATCTGGCAGCATCGTTAGGCTCAAGCATTTCGCCGGGCGCAGGATTCAAAGCCTCCACACCCGTAACAGCCGTATACTTCGAAGCCTCTGCCACAGACACGGTTTCAAGCACCTTACCGTCACCATCAACAATAACTGCCTCATCATCGCTTACAAACGAATAGATGCCCTGAGTGAGCTTAACGGTAATTGTAACAAGTCCGCTGACCGAGCGATCAACCTCAGCGCTTCCTATATACGGCAATGCTTTGGCAAGCTTTGCGCTGACACCGTCAGCATCACACATAATTATATTGTCATCCAGCGCGATTCCGCTGGCATTGATTATTTCTTCATCCGAATACGGCGAAGTACCTACTATTTTAATTTCATCAATCCTGAAGAAAACCGTCAAAGACAGCACAACCATAACGGCAACAACCGCTACAGCTATCGCAACATACTGGAGTATTTGCTTACGGTGGCGCTGCTCCTTGCGCTTCTGGGAGTGCAGGCGCTTCTCCTCATTATTTGAAAGCACCTGACTCTGACGGCTACGCGCACTCTGAGGTTCAGTTCTCCATGCCGCAGGACGTCCGGACGGTCTCGCAGATCTCTGAGAATCACCTGACCGAGGCGGATTCGCATGTCTTTTCACACTCGGACCTTTCTTTTCCGGAATCGGTGCTGAAGGCTTCCTGTTAAAAAAGCTGTTCTTTTGCTGAGACGGCTTTTTTGCATGTCTGCTCTGCTGATCCTTGCCGCTC
>JAFOBC010000162.1 GCA_017382015.1 Clostridia bacterium | reverse complement strand
TTGACAGCTTTGTTCTGAAGGGCAAGTCTCTGGAGCACGATGAAAAACGCGATTACCAATCGCTTGAGGATGCAATCCACGCTCTTATGGCAGAGATAAAGGCTGATCTGACGGCAATCAACAGCGATATTTTAATCGAATTCCGTCAATCGTACGTCGGCCCCTCAATCCGAAAATACGGCAATATGCTCAGGGTCGGTGACTGCCCGGGCGACATTATGGCAAACCGCAGCCAGATAATCAACCTGCGATTCACCTCGGGCAAAACTGCAGTACATTCGGATATGATAATGTGGAACGAAGATGACAGCGCCGAAAACGCCGCCCTGCAATTCGCAAACGTTATTTTTTCCGTTCCGCAGATTTCAATGCTCATTAAAAAACTGCCCCAAGAGCATATCGAGATGCTGAAATTCTATATTTCGCTCTGGAAAGAGTACAGAAACGTACTCCTCGACGGCAAAATAACCGCAAAAAATCCCGAAAATGATTACTCGCAGGCAAGCTCATCCCTCGGCAACGCCGCCGTTACCGCTGTTTACACAAACAACGTGGTTGACATACAAAGCGACACCGATCTGATTGTAAACGCATCGAGCTTTGACACGGTAATTATCAAAAATGCCGCTGAAAAAAACTTCACCGTCAAAAACTGCAAAGGTGAAACAACCGACAGCGGCACGGTAAACGCTTCGATCGCAGAAATTTCCATCCCCAAAGCAGGCGTTTTGTTCATTAACTGAATTTAACCGCTGACCTCTTGAATGCCATTCAAGAGGTTTTGTTATTTATTGACAAGGATGCTGAAAATGCTATAATGATAAAAAAGATTTTGAGGGTGATAACCTATGTTTTCGCGGATAATAGCAATAATAATGAGTATTTTCTCCGTTTTTACAGCTCCTTTCTCGCAGCTTTTTTCTGGAATCGAGCTAAAAAGTGAGCTGGCAAAAGGCAACTACGAAAGCCCATACATCGTAAGACCGCTTGAAGATATAAGCGTAAACGGCATATCCGTTGACGAATACTGCGTTGTTATACCCGAAAGTGATAACGCACTTTTTGACAATGCCGCACAGACACTTTGCGATGAAATATACAAAGCCTGCGGAACAAAAATTCCAACTGAAAAATCCGCAAGCGAAAAAGCTTTTATCATCGACAAATCACTCAGCGATACAGACAGCTTCAGGCTCAAGGTTGAAAACGGCAACGTTTACATAAAAGGCAGCTCAACCGTTGGTATCTCAAGAGGCATTGCCGCTTTTGCTGACGAAGTTTTGCTCACAGCACAAGGAAGCTTTGATTTTAAAGACGGCTATGAATACAGCAAAGTTTTCACAGATTATGTAATGTACGAAAGCTTTGGCGCAGTTGGCGACGGTAAGGCAGATGACTTTGAGGCGATTATAAAGACGCACGAATATGCAAACGCAAACGGGCTGAGCGTTTTTGCAAACGAAACTGCAACCTATTACATAGGCGGAGCAAACAAGACAGCATACATCAAAACCGATGTCAGCTGGTCAACCGCACACTTTATAATCGACGACACTAACGTTGAAAGCATAAACAGCTGGATATTCAACATAGCACCGTCACAAAGCGCAATCAGCATGACGAGTAAGGTATCCCCTCTTAAATCGGACGCAGACAACATAGGCACAACGCTTGAGAGCAAAAGCCTTGTTGCGCTCACAGACTCCAACGTCAAGCGTTACATCCGTAAGGGAGCAAACCAGAACTCTGGCAGCAACCAATCGGACGTTATCATCGTTGACGAAAACGGCAACATTTCGCCCGACACTCCCCTTCTCTGGGATTTTGATTCGGTAACAGCCGCCACAGCCTACCCGATTGACCAAGAAACATTGACAGTAAAGGGCGGCAGATTCACAACAGTTGCAAACAACGCACCTTCGGAGTACACATACTATGCAAGAGGTATTGTTGTAAAACGCTCCAACACAGTTATCGACGGGCTGTATCACAATATTACAAACGAAGGCAAGACGGGCGCACCGTATTCGGCATTTGTCAGCCTCTCCTGCTGTGCTGACGTAACGGTTAAAAACAGCACGTTTACGGGCCACAAAAAGTATTCTACCATAGGCTCTGCAGGCACATCTGTTACAATGGGCACATACGATATCGGAGCCGCTACGGCAGTTAATGCAAAACTCATCAATTGCAAACAGACAAACGACATAACCGACGGTGACTATTGGGGAATTGCCGGCACAAACTACTGCAAAAACCTGGTGTATGACGGCTGCGCATTCTCAAGATTTGACGCTCACCAGGGCGTACTCAACGCAACGATAATCAACTCCGTGCTAGGTCACCACGGAATAAAGCTCATCGGCAGCGGAAC
>JAFOBC010000161.1 GCA_017382015.1 Clostridia bacterium | reverse complement strand
TGAGTGGGATGCGCTCTATAGCCAGCTCAGGGACGAAAACACTCTGCCTATGCTGTGTGTGGGTGCTGACGAAACACAGCTCAACATCTGTTGGCACGCTGACGCAGACACTGCACAGCCTAAGGTAAGACTTGCAAAGAGTGCCGATATGAATGGATATGTCGAGTTTAACGGTGAAACAACACCTGCGGAAACAGATGATCAGGTTGTGTGCCGTGTTACTATGACGGGCATTGAAGCCAACACAACATATTACTATCAGTGGTTTGGCGATAACGGCTGGAGCGAAGCGTGCAAGTATGAATCAAAGGGCTTTGACAGCTATAAGATGCTGCTTATAGGTGATATCCAGATAGGCGGACAGAGCACGGATAACCCCGAAGAGCAGTCCAGAATCGGCTACGTCTGGCAGAGTGTGCTTGATGAGGCGCTGACGAAAAACCCTGATATCAGCTTCCTGCTCTCACCCGGTGACAATACCTCTACAGGTAAGGCGGCAGATGAGTGGCAGACACTTCTTATGCCCGAATATGTGCGCAGTCTGCCGCTTGCCCTCGCAATCGGCAACCACGATAAAAAGGGTATGACGTACGATTATTATACCCATATGCCTAACGAGTTTTTCGGCAAATATTTCACAGGTCTGGACAGAGATTTCTGGTTCCGTTACGGCGATGTGCTTTACCTTGTGTTCGATGCCTGCTCAGGCTCTGCGGCAGACCACAGAGCAATGGCAGAGGAAGCCGTCAAAGCTAACCCCGATGCAAAGTGGCGCATAGGTGTTATGCATCAGGGCCTTTATGCACCCGGTATTGCAATGCTCGAGCCGGAAACAAACCTCCTGCTCAATCTGGTGTTCCAGCCGATTTTTGAGATGTACGATCTTGATATTGTTTTCACAGGCCACACACATATGCAGGGCAGGTCAAACTTCATCAGCGACGGTATTGTTGTAGGCAAGGCTGAGAGCGGCAAGACCTACACAGACCCCAACGGTATTATCTACCTCAACACAAATGCCTGCTGTGACCAGGGCTCAATGGATGATATGTACCTCTGGCCCTATACTGCATACGCTTTTGAGAATGCCGACGTTACAACCTATTCTACAGTTGAGTTTACCGATACAACTATGGTTGTAAAGACTTTCAGAGGCGATAACAGCGAGCTTCTCGACAGTATTGCAATCGAAAAGACAGAGGGCTTTGAGGATAACCCCGTTTCAAAGTTCATCCGCACGTCGTTATATAAGATTGTAGAATTCCTCGGTCTTGTCTATATGAAGATAGACGAGGTTGTTGTTGCAATCCGCGGCGGTCACTTCTGATATTGTATAAAAATCAAACGCAGACTTCGTAAAAGAGGTCTGCGTTTTTTTTGTTGTGTATTATTGGTTTGTGCCGAATTCTTCAGCGTAGCCGATGACGTTTTCCTGACGTCTGTCCGCAAGCTCGTTATACATTTCGTCACGCTTTTGCTTGGATATCGGCCAGAGGAACTTGGGCACGATGCGGAGTATACCGGTAAGTGTGGGCACGATTGTACACAGCGCAAACTCCCAGAATTTTGTTCTGTCGTTCTGTGTGCCGATTTCAAGGCCCTGAACGTAGCCGATTTTTTTCATAATGATGCTTGTTACGGAGCCAAGCAGGGCGCTTTGCATCTTGAGTATGAGTCCCTTTGCAACACCCGTTGTTGCTTCCATACGGTAGCCGTTTTTCCATTCGCAGTAGTCCATCGCTTCGTTCCATAGGTCGGCTGTGATAACTTTTGAGATACCCCACGACCACTTTGCAAACCATTCTTTCAGACCGAACGCAATGCACATCGGCACAGTCTGGTAGAACATCTTTTTGCCCTTTGTCATACCGAACAGGAATACGCCGATTGAAAGTGCGCTGTTATAAATATCGTTGAATATCCACAGCGATTTTGAGGAGAAACGCTTTCTCAGCGGCTCAACAAACATATAGCTGATACTGCCGTTGATGCCCGAGGGAATATTGAGAATTGTGATGAGCGAATAGCTGCCAAGAACGTCGATGAAGTAGTTGGTTTCGCTCTTGCTGATTGAGAAGTTGCCGAGGAATTCGGAAAGGCACATCAACAGTACGGGATAGTTGGAGAAGATTGCCTTGAGTCCTTCTCTGACGCTTGGCTTTTCGATTGACTGCGGCACTCTCTCTTTTGATTGCAGGAAGAACCAGAATGTACAGAGTGAAGAAATAAGAGCTGTTGCAGTGCCCATTACCATAAAGACGCTGCTCAGCTTCCATGTTACAACCTTGTTGTTTACAAGGTCGATGAGTACGCCCATTATGTATCGCGGCATATCCTCGCCCATATATCCTGTCAGCAATTCAGCCAGCGTTATAAGCCGTATTCGCTCTGCGGGGTTTGGCGTGATTGTTGACATATATCCGCTTTTGGCAACGTTTGTGAACGTACCTGCAGTTTCGTTTATTATCAGGAAGAAATAGTAATAAATGAGCTTTGGCAGATACGTACCGTTGGTAGCGGGGAAGAAAAGCGGTATCAGCCAGGTGAATATGCTCATTACTGTCAGCGGCAGCTGCATGCCTACGAGGAAGGGGCGGAATTTGCCGATTCTTGTACGTGTGCCGTCAACAATAACGGAGATAAACGTGTCATTTATAATGTCCCATACCGTTGTGGCAATGTTCATAACCGCGTTGACGGTAAAGTCGATATTTACAACGTCCCAGATATATCTTTCGGAGAAAGAGTTTATGTTGAATGAGTTTGACCAGTCGTTGAGCAGGTAAGCGGTGGTTTCCTTAACGCCGACGTAATTTCGTCCTTTGTAGTAGGATACCTTTTCTTCCTGCTTTTTAGTTCTTGTTTCGGACACGCTTCCACCTCCTTAACCGTTGGGGTTATTATCGTCGTTAACAGTAACCGTACATTCATCGGTGAATTTTTCACCGAGATACTCGAGTGTTACCGTTATCGTAACAGGTACACAAGAAGCTTTGATTCCTTTGACGTAGCCCATCTCATCCACTGTTGCAACGTTGGGGTCGGATGAAGTGAAGGTCACGGTGTATTCGCTGTCGTTTTCGATTACTGCGTTGACGGAGAGTGCGATTTCGTTGCCGGGTTCAACCGTGGCAGTGCTCTCTGCAAAGCTGATGCCTGCATATGAGTATTCACAGCGGCGGCTTGTTTTGTATTCGAAGCTGATTTTTCTGTCGGCAAAAACAGAGAGGTCGCCGCGGAATGTTACGTCAGCATTGACAGCGTAAACTTTGTCGAAAGTAATGGTATCTATTTCGTCGGTGATTCTGTTGATTTTTGCGCGTATTACGTTTTGCGTAAGCTCAACGTTGCTGTCGTTGATTAAACATAGCGATGCAATATCAGTGGTGAATTTGTCTGCTGTCTCGGTTGAATACGTTTCGTTTGAGGGCTTGAGGTAAACAGTTATGAAGTAGTAGTCGGCATCAATCAGCTCACCTGTGTCGTTATTGTAGACGGGGTTACCCTCTTCATCTGCCTCACCTGTGGAGAATGTGACACGTTCGATTTCATCAAGAGAAATGTTAAGATGAGGCATACCGTAAGTGAAGCTGCCGAAAACACCCGTTACGTCTTCGGGATAGTAACTGTCAACGGTTGAGATTATTTTGTTTTTGGTGTAGATGAGCAGGTTGCGGTCGGCATCAAGCTGAGTGCCGCTTGTGTCGCTTACAGCTATTGTACCGTCATTAACAGATACATCGGTGTAAATGTTGGCCTTGATAAATTGGTTGTACATTGCCGATGAAGTTACATTGTGGAGATAGGTGATGAGGGTAAAGGGGTCGTCGCTGAGCTGAGTCTTGCTCTGCGTGTCATACTCAACAGAAGATGAGGTTTCGTTTTCGATGGTGCGCACGGTAATCACAAGCACAACTGCACACGCCGCAATTGCAATAAGGCTTATCAGACCGAAAACCAGGAATTGGAGCTTTCTGCTTTGTTTTTTCTCAGCCATTCTGCTCAACCTCCTCTTCTTCACCATCTGTACCTAATACAGGCAAAGGGAGCTCATCCAGCGTGATTTCGCCTGCTTTTATTTTTTTGCGGATTTTGACGCGTTCAAGGTCGAGCGGGTCAATCTCGGGCTGAATATTCTTTTTGATAAGGAGAAGATTGAGAACAAATATCAGCGCAAAAACAACTGCTACTATGAAAGCGCCTATACCGCCTGAGGCTGTGATGAACGAGCCCTGAGCGGCTTTTGGCATAAGCAGGCTGACTGTTGCGGCGGCAATGCACAGCGCAAAGCCTGCGGCAGAGAAAGCACAGCACGCTTTAGCTGACTTGTAAATATTGAGGAACGTGAGCACAAGCGCAACAAAAACACCCAGACCCATAAGGAATATGAGTACAAACAGCGCCGCATCAGCCGCAAAGGCTGTGAACAGCGAGGGTGCGTATTCTTTCAGGCTCAGCAGTACGGGCAGCTCGCCGCCGGAAAAAGCCTGATATACTCCGAAAGCACCGAGGCTTACTTTTGAAGAAAACAAGGGCAGCTCCGCGCTGAGCGTGGCAAACGGAATAAAAATTGAACCTATTGCCGCGAGCATCGCAACCATTCGCATTATCTGTAAAGGTCCGCCGATAAACGCGCATTTGAATTTTGCTTTAAGGATTCTGAATGAAGCGAATTCAAGCTCGCAGCGTTTAGCATCCTGTGAGAGGAGCTTTTCCTGTTGGGAATAAAAGATATTTACGCCGCAATGCTTGCAGTCGGGAGCAAGCTCGAATCTGCCGATTTCGCCGCCGCAGTTGGGACACTTCATAACCTCACCTCTTTTATTTTATTTATAGCAATAATATAACATTTTTGGTTGCGCTTTTCAAGTGAATATATATTCAAACCGTTGGCGATAATAGTTACAGAAGGGTGTGATGAATTTGCCTGAAAAAATCGGAAGACAAACTGTCTTGTTGAAAAATTCACCGTGCGTGCTGGCATCGGCAGGCGTTGCAGGAAAGCGTGAAGGAAACGGGCCGCTCGGTGCTGAGTTTGACCGCGTGTTTGAGGATGCGAGAATGAACGAGGATTCGTGGGAGAAGGCGGAGAGCGACCTGCAAAAATGTGCGGTGGAAACTGCAATTCAAAAAGCAGGTCTTTCCGTGAATGATATAGATCTGATACTTGCAGGTGACCTGCTGGGGCAGAGTATGGGCACGACGTTTGGCGTAAGAGGTCTGGATATACCTTTTCTCGGGCTTTACGGCGCGTGCTCTACTATGGCGCTCTCGCTTGCTACTGCGGCGTTGTTTACGGATTGCGGAGCTGTGAACAAAGCTGTTGCGGCAACCTCATCCCATTTCTGCTCGGCAGAAAAGCAGTTCCGCTTGCCTCTTGAATACGGCGGGCAAAGACCTCCGCAAGCGCAATGGACGGCTACGGCGGCAGGTGCGGCTGTGCTTGGCAGAGGAGAGGGCGCGGTTAAGGTCGGTTGCCTGACTTACGGAAAAATCTGCGATATGGGTATAACGGATGCCAACAATATGGGAGCGGCTATGGCGCCTGCGGCGGCAGATACCATAGCGACACACCTGCGCGAAACGGGGCGCGCGGCTGACGAATACGACTGTATCGTAACCGGTGACCTCGGCGCTGTCGGCACAAAGCTGCTGTATGAGCTTCTGGAGAAAGAATACAGCACAGATATACGGAGCAATCACAGCGACTGCGGACTTATGCTCTACGATATGAATGACCGCGACGTCAACTCAGGTGCTTCGGGCTGCGGGTGCAGCGCAAGTATTGTTTGCACACATTTTATGCGCAGGCTTGCCGCAGGTGAAATAAAAAGGCTGCTGTTTGTCGGTACAGGTGCTTTGCTTTCACAGCTTTCGCCGCTTCAGGGGGAGAGTATACCGTCAATTGCACACGCAGTTGTGTTGGAGGGAGGAAAAGGCTGATGCTGGTAAAAGCTTGCAGGTTTCTGAAAACCGTGGCAAGGGCGGAAAAACTGCTGAAAATTCTCGCTGTACTGAGAATAGCGGTATTTGTCGGCGCGTTCTTTTATGCTGCCGTTACCGCTGCTTCGCTTATAAAGCAGTGCTGCTGTGAATAAAAAAAGCCCCGATACACTTCAGGTGCATCGGGGATAATTTATGCTTAGTCGAAGCAGCTTCTGATTACTGCAATTATTGAGTCGAGCTCTTCGTCTGTCATCTTTATATCGCTGGGCAGGCAAAGACCGCGGCTGAATATATCTGCACCGACGTTATCTGCTTTTGCCTGTGCTCCCGTTGAGGTAGCGGTAAAGAATTCGTTATCGGAGAATATGGGCTGCATATGCATCGGCTTCCATATCGGTCTGCCCTCTGCGTTGATGGCTGCGAGCTTTTCGAGTATTTCGGCAGGGCAGCTTTTGCCGTGCTGCGATTCGTATGTAACGCTTGTTTCGCTGATTGTCTGCGGGCACATAGCGTCCTTGTCAATGATAAGACAACTCAGCCAGAAGTTGGGTACAGCCTTGTCGGTTTCATAGGGATTCATTGTTACGGGAAGTCCGCTCAGGCCTTCTTTGTATCGCTCATATATCATGCGCTTTGCTTCAATATGCTCCTCAAGGTGAGGGAACTGGCCGCGGATAACACCGGCAATGACGTTGCTCATACGGTAGTTGTAGCCTACATCATTGTGTTGATACCAAGGTGCCGGTTCTCTGCTCTGGGTTGACCATTTCTGTACAAGTTTTGCGGCTTGTTCATCGTTTGTCAGAAGCATACCGCCTGAAGAACCGGTGATTATTTTGTTACCGTTGAATGAAATGCAACTGTATTTGCCAAACGATCCTGTTTGTATGCCGTTGTAGGTTGCGCCGAGTGATTCTGCGGCATCCTCGATAAGTACAGCGTTGTATTCTTCGCAGATGCTGCGGATTTCGTCAATTTTTGCAGGTGTGCCGTAAAGGTGAGCTACAATAACTACTCTGACCTCGGGGTGCGCTTTGAAAGCGTTTCTGAGCGCCTCGGGGTCAAGGTTCCATGTGTCTGCTTCCGTGTCGATGAATACGGGCTCAGCCTTTTCGTAAACCACGGGGTTAACTGTTGCGGCGAAGGTCATATCCGAGCAAAATACCTTCTCGCCCGGTTTAACCCCTGCGAGCTTTACTGCCATATGGAGTGCCGCTGTGCCGGCAGAAAGACCGACAGCGTATTTGCATCCGATTTTTTCGCTGGCGATTCGTTCAACCTCAGAGATGTTTGCACCTACTGTGGACATCCAGTTAGTGGTATAAGCTTGTGTCATATATGTAAGCTCTTCGCCGTGCATTGTAGGCGAAGCCAGCCATATCCTTTTATTTGAGTTCTGCATAATTGCTATGCCTCCACGTTTATTTATAAACATAATTACTTTATCATTTTTTTGCGTTTTTTGCAACTGTTAATTTATGCGGTGTAAGATTTGCAGGAATAAAATTAATTTCAAATTGGCAAGTTTTTTGTTAAAATATGTTATTGCATCTTTTTACTCTTTGTGATATATTTTCGTTGTTAAGTTACTATCAGTATACGGAGGCAACCCAATATGATAAGAATAGGAATATACGGCTACGGCAACCTCGGCAGAGGTGTCGAAAACGCTATCAGACAAAATGACGATATGGAGCTTGTTGCGGTTTTTTCACGCCGCGATCCTGCAAGCGTAAAAATAAACACACCCGGCGTTGCTGTCTGCAGGGCAGAGGATGCTGAGAATATGAGCGATAAAATTGATGTTATGATTATCTGCGGCGGCAGTGCAACAGACCTGCCTGTGCAGACTCCTGCGCTCGCAAAGCTCTTCAACGTTGTTGACAGCTTTGACACGCACGCTAAGATTCCGGAGCATTTCGACAGAGTTGATGAGGCTGCCAAGGCTTCAGGTAAAACTGCTATGATTTCCGTCGGCTGGGATCCCGGTATGTTCTCACTCAACCGCCTTTACGGCAGTGCAATCCTCCCCGACGGCAAGGATTACACATTCTGGGGCAAGGGTGTCAGCCAGGGCCATTCCGATGCAATCCGCCGTGTTGACGGTGTTGCAGACGGCAAGCAGTATACTGTTCCCGTTCAGGCGGCGCTTGATGCTGTAAGAAGCGGCTCTGCTCCCGAGCTTACAACAAGAGAGAAGCACACAAGAGAGTGCTTTGTTGTTGCAAAGGACGGTGCTGATAAGGCGAAAATTGAGCAGGAAATCAAATCAATGCCCAACTATTTTGCCGATTACGATACAACAGTTAACTTCATTTCGCAGGAAGAGCTTGACGCAAACCACGCAGGTATTCCTCACGGCGGTTTTGTTATCCGCAGCGGTAAGACAGGCGCTGACCTTGAGAACACTCATATTATTGAGTACAGCCTCAAGCTTGATTCCAACCCCGAGTTTACTGCAAGCGTTCTTGTTTGCTTTGCCCGTGCGGCGGCAAGAATGAACGCAGAGGGTATGAGCGGCTGTAAGACAGTCTTTGATGTGCCGCCTGCATACCTCAGCTCAAAATCAGGTGCAGAGCTGAGAAAAAATCTCCTTTAAACAAAAAACAACGCAGTCTTTTCTGAGTGAAAGGCTGCGTTGTTGCTTTTATATCGGTTTTGTCACAAATACCTTGCCGAGCTTTTCGGGTATTGCCGCGGCGCATTTGCGGGCTTTTTCTTCGTTGTCAAAAATGCCGAATACTGTCGGGCCGCTGCCGCTCATACAGCAGGCGAGTGAGCCGTGGCTTCGCATAATCGCCTTGATTTCGGCTCGCTGAGGCACTTCAATAAACTGCTCGAAGACATTGCCGACGTTTGCGGTGATTCCGTCAAAATCAGAGTTTGCCGCCGCGTGGAGCATTGCCGTGCAGTCAGGATGCCTGATATTGCCGCACGAATCGAACGCCGCATACGCCTCCTTTGTGGAAACGCCTGCCTCGGGTTTAACGAGTACGATAGAGCAATCCTTAAGCGCAGGCAGTTCGGCAAGCACCTGACCTATATCCTGCGAAAGCATTGTGCCGCCGCGGATACAGAACGGCACGTCTGCGCCGAGCTTTACACCGATTGCGCAAAGCTGTTGCACCGTCAGGTTTGTGCCGCACAGCTCGTTGAGTGCTTTGAGCACTGCAGCCGCATCTGTGCTTCCGCCTGCGAGACCGGCTTCAAACGGAATGCGTTTTGTGAGCGAAATGTCTGCACCGCAGTTGACACCCGTAGCTTCAAAGAAATTTTCTGCCGCACGGTATGCAATGTTTTTGCTGTCTGTCGGCAGTGCGGATTCGCTGCAGGTGAGGTTGATTTTGCCGTCGCCGCGCAGGGTGACTTCGACCGTGTCACACAGGTCAACGGTCTGCATAACCATAAAAAGGCTGTGATATCCGTTGGGCAGGCGGCAGATTATATCGAGCAGAAGATTGATTTTTGCAGGGGCCTCAAGCGATAGTGTTTTGCCTTGCATATAGGTTACCTTCTTTATTTTTCGATTTTTACTTGCACGGGTTTGCGATCTTTGAAGTATGTTACATATTCGAAGCCGCAGCTTTCCGCGATTTTGTAGCCGTCGTCGATGTTTGCGCCAACGTGCTGTGTGAAGTGAGCATCCGAGCCGAGTGTAAGCAGCTCGCCGCCAAGTTCTCTGTAGCGGCGCACGTAGTTATCTGTCGGCATTGTTTTGCCGATGGGCTGTCGAAGACCGCTTGTGTTGATTTCAAGCGCTTTGCCGTTTGAGATAAGCACCTTGAAAATTTCATCGGTTATATCGTCGTAGCGGCTCAGGTCTGTGTTAAATCTGCCGGATTGAACAATGTAGCGCATGGGGTAGGTGAGATGCGCCAGGGTATCAAATCCGTTCCATTTTGCAAGTATCAGCTCTTCTTCGAAGTATTTGTCGAGCAGAGCGTATACGTCATCCTGCGTGAGGGTTGTGTAGTCAAGCTCACAGAAGTCGGGTGTTTTACGCAGGTTGTGGATTGAGCCTATTACAAAATCGTAGCTGTATCGGGTGAGTGATTTTTCCGTAAGCTCAGGTTCATATGTGGGCTGACCCATTTCAATTCCGACAAGAACACGTATTTTATCAGCAAACATATCCCTTGTGCAGGTTATGTCTTCATAGCTCGTCTGCTGGCGCAAGCCGAGGTTTTGCTGCTCATAGAAATCAACGTCGAAATGATCGGTGAAAGCAATTGTTGCAAGCTCTGCATCAACTGCTGCACTGCACATCTGCTCGGCGGAAAAGTTACCGTCAAACGAGCTGAGTGTATGCATATGAAGGTCGGTTCTGTTTTTGTAGATTGGCATTGGTATCACCTCAAATTATTTAACACGGGTATTATATCACAATAAAAAAAGCTTGTATAGTAAATTTACCGCGAAATTTACCGCACAAGCTTTATTTTTATATAGTTTTGTTTTTGAGCTCTACAATGAACTTTGAGCCTTCGCCCAGTTTGCTTTCGACCTTGATTCTGCCCTTGCACAGTATGACTATGCGGTAAGCGATTGAAAGACCGAGTCCGAGTCCTGCTGTTGCTTTGTCTGTTGAACCCTGATAGTATTTGTCAAAAATACGCTGTACCATTTCTTCAGACATACCTATGCCGTTGTCAGCTACTGTTGCCGTAATTTTTTCGCCGTTTTGTTTAAGGCTTACCTCAATCGTGCCGCCCTCAGGTGTGAATTTGATAGCGTTGTTGATAAGGTTGAGCCAGAGGTGTTGCATCAGGTCTTCGTCACCGTTGAAGGTTACTTCATCAATGTTGCCGATAACGTTGATGTTCTTTTCACTCCATTGGCTGGAAAGCATTATTACACAGCGGCGAAGCTGCTCATCAAGCGAGTATGGCTTTGTGTCTGCAAGAATCTTTTGTGATTCGAGCTGAGAGAGCAGAAACGTGTTGCTGGAAAGCTTTGAAAGTCGCTCAGCCTCCTGCGCGATTATCTGCAGGTATTGTTTGCGTTCTTCTTCGGTGAGGTTGTTGCTTTCGTCGAGCAAAAGCTGTGCAAAGCCGCTGATTGAAGCAATCGGTGTTTTGAATTCGTGTGAGTAGCTGTTTACGAAATCGGAGCGGAGCATATGGACTTTTTTCAGCTCGTCGCTCAGGCGGTTGATGTCTACCGCAAGGCTGCGGAAAACCGTGTACTTGCCGACCTTGAGCCTGTGGCCGTAGTGTCCTCTTGCCAGCATCTCGATAGAGTTGTAAATCTTTTCGAGGTGGCGTTTGGTAGCGCTGTATTCAAGAAGAATGAAAATGCCCAGAATAAAAATCAGCAGTGCAACAAAACCGATAAGTCTTAAAGGGTCCAGTTCGGGTGTGTTCTGTAAGTATTTGCCTGCCTGGTCCATAACGATGGTTGTAAATCCGCTGATTCCCAGCATAATGAGCGTTTGCAGCACAAACCAACGCGACAAACCTCTGTTAAGTTGTATGTCATTTACGGCAGGAGATTTCCTGTTTTTGCGTTTTTTATTCTTGCTCATTTCTTTATCTCAACCTTGTAGCCGAAGCCTTTGATAGTGACAATCTCAATCTCCTCGCAGTTGACGAGTTTGTTTCTCAGGCGGTTGATGTGGGTTTTGATTGTGTCCTCTGTGCACTCGGAGTCAATTCCCCAGATTTCGTCGAGGAGCTGTTTTTTGGTAAAAATCTTGCCGGGGTAGGAGAGAAACTTATAAAGCAAGTCAAACTCCTTGCGAGAGAATGCGATTGCTTCCCCGTCGTAGGATGCGATATGTTCCGCCTCGTCAATGGAGAGCTTGCCGATTTTAATCTGGCGCTCGGTTGCGATTCTTGCTCTGCGCAGGAGTGCGTTTACTCTGAGCAGAAGCTCGTCATAATCAACGGGCTTGGTAACGTAATCGTCCGTGCCGAGGCTGAATCCCTCACGCTTGTCCTTCATATCCTGCTTTGCTGTGAGCAACAGAACAGGTGTGTTGAAGCCTTCGCTGCGGATTCGCTCAAGCAGCTCGAATCCGTCCATATTAGGCATCATAATATCGCTTATAACAAGGTCAATATGGCGTGCGTAAAAAATATCAAGTGCATCAAGGCCGTCATCAGCACAAACTACCTCAAAATAGGGCCTGAGCCTGGTAGCGGTAAGCAGCTGGGTGTTTTTATTATCCTCTACGACAAGAACAACTGCCATTTTTATCACCTTCTGTATAAAATAGTGTAAATATATAATACCACTAATCAAAAAACTTTGCAACAGTTTGTTTACAATGCTGTTACAAAGTATTTACAGATTTGTTACTGTACAGTAATACAATCAGCTTGCAGTCGCAGGTGTGGCAGAAGCTTGTGTCTGCACTCCGGGTGTTTGATGTCCAGCAAACACCTTACTATATTCCCTTTTTGTGTAGCCCATCAGGGCGGAAGCAACCGTGGCCGGAAGGCTGCGGTTGCTTTTCTTATGTAAAAGCCTTTCAGTAGAGTTTACGAATTAACAGCTGAGAAAATATTATGAAACTTCTTCCACAAAAAAGAAAATTGTGATATATTAATTGAAGATTGCTAACAGGAGGTTATGTTTATGAATAAAGAAAAGCTTATTGAGGCACGTGAATGGATACGCTCAGAGCTTGATAGCTGTGCGGATTTCTGGCTTAAGAACGGTATGGATAAAGAGCACGGCGGCGTATATACCTGCCTTGACAGAGAGGGCAAAATTTTTTCAACAGATAAAAGTGTCTGGATGCAGGGCCGTTGCGGTTGGATTTACGCATGGCTTTGTCACGCATACGGAGCAAAAAAAGAGTGGCACGACGCATCAAAAAGCTGTCTTGATTTCCTTGAGGAGCATTGCATCAATCACGATGCAGGCGGCAGACTTTATTTTACTGTTACTGAGGACGGTCAGCCGCTGCGCCAGAGAAGATACTGCTTCTCCGAGGCTTTTTATTGCATTGCCAATGCTGAATATTACGGCGTAACAGGTGAGAAAGAGCATCTTGAACGTGCGCTCAGGGCATACGATATGTACTGGAATCTCAACCATGGTATGCCTGACCCTACAGGTATGGGCCCGAAGACTGTGCCTGAAACACGTAGCGGCAGAGCGCTCGGTATTCCTATGATTCTGCTCAATGTAACCTCTGTACTCAAGCGCGTCAACCCGGAAAACACAGAGCTTTACAATTCGAGAGCCGCTGAGTGTGTGAAAGATATCTTGAACTATCACTATAAGCCTGAGCTCGGTTGCACACTCGAAAACGTTGCGCCCGACGGTACGGCAAGGCTCAATTATACTGACGGCAGAATGGTAAACCCCGGTCACGATATTGAGTGCAGTTGGTTCCTTATGGAGTATGCAAATGATATAGGCGATAAAGCTCTCCACGCAAAGGCTGTTGAGATTTTTGACCTTGCTTTCAATGCAGGCTGGGATAAGGAATACGGCGGTATTCTTTATTTCCTTGATTGTCTAGGAAATCCCCCTGAGGCATATGAGCACGATATGAAGCTCTGGTGGCCGCACAATGAGGCACTTATTGCATCGCTTATGATTTACCGCGATACGGGCGATGAAAAATATCTCGACATTTTCCATCAGGTTCTTGATTACTGCAAAACTTATTTTGCAGATCAGCCCTACGGCGAGTGGTACGGTTACCTGCGCCGTGACGGCAAGCCGACACAGCCTGCCTGCAAGGGCAGCACATTCAAAGGCCCGTTCCACGTGCCGAGATGTCTCTCTCTTATTGATTTGATGATTGGCGAAATTCTCGGCGAGTAAGCATAAAAAAAGCCGCCCTCAGGCGACACTTCAGATTTACCTTATAAATTGAAATAACCCTTGACTGATGTTTCTTTACACATTCAGTCAAGGGTTATTTCTGTGAATTCTTAGTATCTAACATCTTTGTTTACCTCTCTTTCTTAGTATCGTCCAACCCTCATTTTTACACTCAGCCCTTTTATACCATTACACTCTCTTTATAATCGAATCTTGTAAGCAAGATAACTTAATGTTTACGGTGGACTTTAATTTAGCTTTATGAAGGTTGTGTCTGTGGCTCTTTCTGAAGCTTGGCTTACGTTTGTTTAATCTGACCGCTTAGTGTTTTGGAGGACTGCTTCATGTGAGCCGAGGAGATTTTACTTGTACATCGGTACCACCTCATTTAGTATTCTGGGGTTGTTACCTGTTCATTGGTATCACCTCTCTGTGTCTATAATATAGCATAGGATTTCGTGTTTTTCAAGATGTAATTTTGTACAAAGTTCACTAAAAATAACTGTGCATATAGCAGAAATACAGCACTATCACGAAAAAAGTATTGACATATGGATTTGTTTTGTGTTATGATATATTCGTTGGGGTGTCTCAGGCACCCCTCTCTTCTTATTATTTTATATAAAGCAAGCCACCTGCAGAGGTTAATATCTGCGGGTGGCTCTTTTGCTTATTTTGCCTTGTGTTTTTTCTTGAATGCTTTCTTTTCCTTTGTAATCGCTTTGTCGAGTGCGGCAAGAATACCGGGCAGGATAAATACGATAAGGAGAATAGCGGAGAGTACACCGATTGATATTGTGCGGCATATCTGTGAAACAGTCGGGTCGCTGTAGAAGGAGGATATAATTCCCGTTGCGAGCACCATTATGAGACCTGAGGTCATAATAGTGTGCATTGATCCTTTGTAGGTTGCGGAAAGTGCCTCTCTTATCGGCATTGTCTTTCGGGTTTCACGGTAATAGTTTGTCAGGAGTATGCCGTAGTCAATCGTAGCGCCCATCAGTATACATTCAACAATCAGCAGTGCGAGGAAATAGATTGTAAAGCCCTGCCAACCGATAAGCGTAATTGTGATGAACACACCGCACTGAACGATGAGCACAAGAATCAACGGGATTATAATCGAGCGGAAAGACAGCGCAACAATGATAAAGATTGCGATTGCCGTCAGAATCGTGATGAACATAAGCTCACTGCTGAAAGAGTGTGACATTTCGTATGCCATAGGTGAATTACCTATCATATATAGCGAGCCTGTCATCTTTTCATCCGCTGTTTTTGTGAGCGTATCGAGGAACGCAGTAGTTTGCTCAGACTCTATCGGGTACGATGTGCGCAGAATAATGCGCGAATATTTCTCGCCCTTGAGCATTTCCACGCCCGAAGTGAGTGCGGCGCTTGCGCCTGCAAGCTGTGATTTTATATCGTCGCCGATTACCTTTGAGAATACGGGGTCGTTTATAAGCTCGGTTGAAAGATGAGTGAAAAGTGTTTCAATACTCATTTTCCATTCGGGGTCATAGTTGTTGCTGCTGGAGATGAAGAGATAGATAAGATCAACAGTTGATTTGTCGAGCATACCTTCTCCTGCAAGCGAGGTGAGCAATGATGTCATTTCGCTGCTGCTGAGCTTTTTGCCGCTTACAACTGCATTTACCATCTTCTGAGCACTGCCGAGCTGTGACTTCATCTCAGGGTCTATCATATCTGAGTATTCGGGTGCGTTGAGCACGCCGCTGTTGAGAAAATCAAGTAAAGTCTTCACCGACAGCTTCCAGCTGCTTGTGTCACCGTGCTGAACAATATAGAAGAGATAGAGCTGCCTGAGCTGGGCAGAATCCATACCAACAAGTTCTGCAAGCTCGTCCGGTGTGTATGCCTTGCCTTCAACCGTGCCGTTGATTATTTTCTGTGCAAGCGGAAGCTGCTGCATATTTTCCTCTGACATCATTGAGGAGTATGAGTCAGCGTTATCGACAACGTAGTTGATTACCTGCTGGAGGCTCAGCTTGCGTGAGAAAATATTCTGGAATATGCCGCGGTTGTTTTCGTCTGAGTACATAAGGTAAAGCAACCTCATTTGCGATTTTTTGATACCGAGCATCTCTGCCATTTCCTTATAATCTCGCGGTTGCGTTACGGTTTCCTTATCTGAATACGTTTTGAGCATGTTTATCTGCTCGAGCGTCTCTTTATCGAACATAGAAGCGTACGTTTCGTTTGTGGCAACGTCGTTCAAAATGAAATCTGCAAACGTTGCAATTGTCATTTTGCCGTAATCAACGCCGCCGTTTTTGCTGTAGTACAGCAGGAGCATACTTTCGGCTGTAGCTTCGTCCATACCGAAGAAATCGGCAAGCCCTTTAGCGTTGCGTTTGGCCGTAAGCGCTGATGCGTTGGCAAAGGGCTTGAGCTGATCGAGCTGTGAGAGCATATCATCAGTTATATATTCGCTGAAAGCGCTGTTTTTTGCGATATCTTCAGTCAGGAACTTTATGAAGCTGCTCATTGATACTTTGTTGATTTTACCGCTGTGGTAGCTGTAATATACGAGCCTGAGCATAGATTCGTCAAGCTCCATACCCTGAGTCAGGCTGACGCCAAACGTGCTGCTGAGTCTGTTTATTGCGGCAAGCATATCGGTTGTGGTGTGCTTTTTGCCGAGCAGATTCGGGTAGCCGAGCACCTGTTTTACGTTAGGGTCGGCTTCAAGGTCTGTTGCAATCTGTTCTGCTGTTTCTTCATCATCGTTGTCGTATATCATTACGACCATATTTGTTTGCGGAAAAACCTCCGCTATGGGGTCAGCCATTTCAAGGTTATATACGATTTGGGTGTTGTTCTGCAGGAAGTAGAAAGCTATGAATAACCCGACAAAGAGCACGGTGAAAACATAACGCGCCTTGTGGCTGAGCTTTGCAAGTCCGCCCATCGGGAGTGAAATCTCTTTTTTTGATGTTTTGGTCAGCGCCTTATCAAAAATCAGAATAAGCACGGGCAGTACTGTGAGCACGCATATCATACTGATAAATACGCCCTTGGCAAGTACAACGCCGATATCGAAGCCGATTTTGAACCTCATAAATGCGAGCATCAGCAAGCCGACGATGGTTGTGAATGCACTGCCGGATACGGAACGGAAAGCGTTTGCAATGGCTTTTTTCATTGCTTCAAGCTTATCGGGTGTATGCTCTTTCTCCTGGCGGTAACGGTTTATTACAATAATGGAATAGTCCATCGACAGAATAACCTGCAGTATAGCAGAAATTGCCTGAGTAATATTGGATACGGAGCCGAGCACAATGTTTGTGCCGGCATTTATCACAACCGCAATACCTATTGTTGCAAGCAGCAGTATCGGATCAAACCACGAGCCGCACATCAGGAAAAGAATTACAACGACTATGCCGATAACTACCATTATCAACCACATAGGCAGTTCAACGTCGCTCATATTGTCGTTTTTGAACTGAAGAGTGTACTCGGTAAAATCGGTTGACAAAGCATTTTCTATGGCGAGCTCTTCTTCGGAGCCGTATTCATATTTAGTGTTGAGAACGTACAGCGTGTAATCGTCCTTGTTGTATTCGTCTGTGTTGTCGTGGTCTACAGTGCTTACGTATTCTATGTCTTTCAGCTTCGTCAGCAGTTCTGCCTTGCCGCTGTCGTCAAGTCCTTGTGCCATTACACGTATGGTCGAGTCCATTTCCATGGCGGGGAACTCGCTGTTCATAATATCCATACCCTGTTTCATAGCGGAATTGTCCGGCAGATATTTTGTCAGGTCGGTGTTGACGCCAACCTTCATCGCCAGACCTGCGCAAACAACGCACAGCACAATAGCCGCAACCAGCACAAAGTAACGCGCCGTTACGATAAAACTTGCAAATTTTTTCATTACTTTCTCCTTAAACCCATATATATGATTGCTGTAATGTAAAATTAAGGTAACAAAATAATTATAAGCGTAATCCGGTTAAGTGTCAATGTAGTTTGTCGAAAAAACAAAACTTTTGATGCAGTATCATATTATGTTAAAAGTATAGTGTGCCGACTTGCTGAAGAAAATACAAAAAGGCATGGGAAAGCTCTGTAATTTAATCACACATTTGCAAAATAAAATATAAAAGTGTATAATCGGCACAAAGCAGGTGATAAATTATGAAAAAAATAAGATTCGGTATTGTGGGTACGGGCACTATAGCTCACCGCTTTGCAAACGCTATTGCAAACGTCAAGGGTGCTCAGCTTGCGGCTGTTGCCTCAAGGTCGGCAGAGAATGCAAAAAAATTCGGCGATGAGTTCGGTATACCTAACCGCTTTGACAGCTATGAGAAGATGGCACAGTCCGATGTGATTGATGCGGCGTATATTGCCGTGCCTCATTCTGGTCACATAGGTTGCTCCTGCCTTATGATGAATAACGGCAAGCACGTGCTTTGCGAAAAGCCGATGGCAGTAAACCTCAGAGAAGCTGAAGCGATGTTTGAGTGCGCAAGAGCGAACGGTGTAATGCTTATGGAGGCTATGTGGGCGCGCCTTGTGCCGGGGACTCTTAAATTGCTCGATATTGTCGGGTCAGGTAAGCTCGGCGATATCCTCGGAGTCGAGGGCAAATTCTGCTACACTATGGATGAGGATGAAATGGATCATCACGTGTTTAACGTAGAAAACGGCGGCGGCTCACTGATTGATGTTGGTGTGTACGGGCTGAATTTTGCAAGCTGGTATCTGGGTAAAAACGTTAAGCAAATCAATGCGCAGTGCACAGCTTACAACGGTGTTGACAGTCACACCTGCGTACTGATGAAATATGACTGCGGAGCAATTGCGGATATATCATCTGCAATACTTCTTCGCAAGCCTAATGAGGGCTTTATTTACGGCACAAAGGGCTATGCCCGTTTGCCTCGCTTCTATGCGCCGCAGGAGATTGAGCTGTTTTTCAATGACGGCAGTAAAAAAACGCTGTCAGTTCCATATGCAGGCAACGGCTTTGAAGAGCAGATTGATCACTTTTGCAAATGT
>JAFOBC010000160.1 GCA_017382015.1 Clostridia bacterium | reverse complement strand
TTCCTCCGTCGTTGCAATCTGCGACTATGTGCAGGCAAAGAAACGCTCCAAGAAAAAGATTATGCTCTCCTTTGATGAGTGGAACGTGTGGTACCATTCACACGAGCTTGATAAGCTCTGCAAACCCTGGGAGGAAGCACCGCGCAAGCTCGAAGACGTTTATAACTTTGAGGATGCACTTCTTGTGGGCAGTATGCTCATCACACTCATCCGCCACGCAGACAGGGTGAAGATTGCCTGCCTTGCACAGCTTGTAAACGTTATCGCACCGATTATGACTTCCGATACGGGCGCATGGCGTCAGACAATATTCTATCCCTATATGCAGGCAAGCGTTTACGGCAAGGGCACAGCGCTCAACACAATCGTAAAAGCTCCGATTTACGAAAGCCGCAAATACGGTGATGTTAGCCTTGTAGACAGCGTCGTTATCGAGAATGATGACGAAAATATCACGATTTTTGCCGTTAATAAAGACCTCGAGGAGGATATGGAACTCACCTGCGATCTTCGCCAGTATGCAGGCTTCAAGGTCAAGGAGCATATTGTGCTTACTCACGATGATATGAAAGCTGAGAACACAGAGGCTAATCCTGACAACGTTGCACCTTCTTACAGCAGTGCATCAAAGGTTGAGGACGGAATCTTCTCAACTGTTCTGGGCAAACATAGCTGGAACGTCATAAGACTTGGCAAATAACAGCAGAGCATTTGGCGGATGCAGGCGAAAAAGTAAATAGTTTTTTCGCCGCTCAGAAATAAAAAACGCCGCGCTCTGGTTTTGCTGTCAGAGTGCGGCATTTTGCTTTTGCCCCGATTTTTTGGGGAATTTTTAATCAATAACTGCGAGGTTAAAATAAATGAGTATGGATTCTTTAGACAGATTCCTCGGCGCGCAGGAATCTATGTATTCCGTTGCGCTGGAGGAAATAAAAAACGGTTATAAATATTCGCATTGGATATGGTATATTTTTCCGCAGCTGCGCGGCTTGGGCCGCAGCAGTCAGTGTCAGATTTTCGGCATTGACGGGCTTGAAGAGGCAAAGGCATACCTTGCCCACCCCGTGCTCAGCCAAAGGCTTACCGAAATTACTACAGCGCTGCTGGCGCACAAGGGCAAGAATATAGCGCATATTATGGGCAGTAATATAGACGCTGTCAAGCTGCGCTCTTCGATGACTCTTTTTGCCGTCGCGAGCGGTGATGGCGACTCGGTTTTCCGTCAGGTGCTGGATTGCTTTTACAGCGGCAGAATGGATGATGTTACTGTTAAAATGCTTGGTCAGCAACAGCAGGGGAATTAAAAATGGATTACAACCTTATTAAATATCCGCGCACACAGCATCTGCGTGGCTCAAGGCTCCAGCCCGGTGATGAGGATTTAAGTCAGATTCCGTTCGAGAGTATTCTGGGCAAATATATCGTAATTGAAGAAAAAATTGACGGCGCGAATACTGCAATTTCGTTTGACGGTGAGGGCAACCTGCTTTTGCAGAGCCGCGGTCATTATCTTGACGGCGGCTGCAGAGAGCGCCACTACAACCTGCTCAAGCAGTGGGCAAACACCTACCGCGATTTGTTTTATTCCGTGCTCGGGTGCCGCTATATTATGTACGGCGAGTGGATGTACGCAAAGCATACCGTATTTTACGATGCCCTGCCTGATTATTTTATGGAGTTTGATATCTACGATAGGGAGAGGGAGGTTTTTCTCTCTACGGCAGAGCGTAAGAAACTGACGGATTCGATTGGCATTATATCGTCTGTGCCCGTGCTGGCGCAGGGTGTATTTAAGTCGGAGAAGGATATTTTAAAATATCTCGGCGATTCAAACTTCATCACGCAAAACCATATGGAAGTTTTAAAATCGCTCTGCGAAAAATATGAGCTTGACGTTGAGCGCAACGTAAGCGAAACAGACCCTTCGATAACAATGGAGGGGCTTTATATAAAGGTTGAGGAAGACGGCGTTGTTAAAGAGAGAATGAAATATGTGCGCAATTCTTTCTATCAATGTATGAATGAATCAAAATCACATTGGATAACACGCCCGATAATTCCCAACCAGTTAAGAAGGTGAAAAATTTGGCATACAGCGACGCTTTTAACCGTGTTCTGAGCTGTATCCCTATGTCGGGTGAAACGCAGATTCGCTGGGAAAATCTGGAAAAAACGAAGCTTGGTCCGCTGTTCGGGATGATGAGTGCTGTCGAGCAGAATCCCGAGTATCACGCGGAGGGCAACGTTTATATCCACACCAGGTGCGTGTGTGAGGAGCTGATAAAGCTTGAGGAATACCGTAACGGCACAGCGCAGGATAAAACCGTGTTGTTCCTGGCTGCTTTGCTTCACGATATAGGCAAAATCGCCTGCACAAAAATTGAGGATGGCGCAATCGTTTCGCCTTACCATTCTTCAAAGGGTGCGCTTATGGCAAGGGAACTGCTGTGGAGAGAGTTCGGTCTTTGCGGCAGTGAAGAAAAGCAGCAGCTCAGGGAGGCTGTCTGCCTGCTTGTCAGGTATCACGGCTTTCCGCCTTACGTTATCTATGAGAAAAATCCCGAGTATAAAATTCTTCGCGTTGCTTGTGTTGGCAGTGTTGCCGGGGCGTTCAGCTTAAAAAAGCTTGGTGTGCTTTGCATGGCGGATGCTTTCGGCAGAAAATGCGCCGGCGAAAATACCTACCCCGAAGCGGTTGAATACTACACTCAGGCTGTGGAGGCGCTTGGCTGTGCGGATACGCCGTATCCGTTCAGCAGTGATTATTCTCAGCGTGCGTATTTTGCCAAGAAAACCGCGTGGAGGGATCAGGAGCTGTTCAACAGCACTTGGGGCAGGGTGATTATGCTTTCCGGTTTGCCCGGCACGGGTAAGGATACCTGGATTGCTCGGAATTACCCTGATTTGCCTGTGATATCGCTCGATGAAATAAGGCGTGAGCTGAATGTGTCGCCCGTTGAGCCTCAGGGCAAAGTGATAAATCTGGCGCAAAGCAGAGCAAGAGCACTGCTCGGAAAAAAGCAACCCTTTGTGCTGAATATGACAAACCTGACCGAAGAAATCAGGTCAAAATGGATTTCGCTCGTTGAGCAGTACGGTGCAGGCGTTGAGACAGTATTTCTGGAAACGGAGTGGGAAGAAGAGCTTCGCCGCAACGCAAACCGCAACGCTGTTGTTCCGCAGAGCGTGATTAAAGGTATGCTCTCGCGTCTCGAAATCCCCAAGCCTTTTGAGTGTGAAAAAGTGCGCTGGGTGATAACCTGAAATATCCCCCTATTTTCTGAATGTTTTTCAACTTATACAATAATGTTACAACGTTGGTTGTTCAAATATTGTGTAAGGGAGTAATTACAATGAAAAACAGAGTAATCATCAAGCGTAAGGACGAAAACATCAGGTTTTACCTCAAAAACGACAAGGGAGAATTCTGGCTTTTTGACCAGCAGTATACGGATGCCCTGTTTGATTATTTCAAAAACGGCAGGTCTGAAAAAGAGATAATCACCTTTAGAAAATGGGGATATGATAAAGACGTTGTCAAAGCCGTGTGCAGAATCCCGCGCGAAATCAAATACGTGACCAAATACATAATTGAAGATCCGTACGCCGCATAGATCGGGTCAGAATGGATTAACTTATGATGAAATAATAACGGAGGAATATCTATGTCTGAAACTTTGACTGAAAAAATATATAAAGATTTGATTGAAACAGACCCTGATATGCAGAATATGAATGATGTGTTCCATCTGTTGCTTGAAGGCATGAGTGAAGACGAAATAAAAACGTTGTCAGAAATGTGTATGCAAATCGTAGCCGTATATGAATACGTTTTGTCGCGCAGCAAAAGTAAGAATCTTTGGGAAAACTTTGTCAAAACACTTGAAGAGTGTAATCATAACGAAGATAACCGGATTGACCCGATGGAGTACGTAAAATACTATAACTTTAAGCTTAAATGTATTCTTTCGATTGCAGAATTCGGTGTCGGCAACTACAAAACTTTGGAAGAGGCTGTATACGCTGCCTGCAGCGGCAAAGATTACAGAAAATTGGAAAGAGCGGTGGGCAAAGCCAGAAGAGCTGAGTACGACCGCAAGACGAGTAACTATTCATCCTCGTTAGTCCTGCCTTTTTAGTGTGGAAAGCTAAAAATCGAATAAATTTTCCAATCTGCGTTTTGGCAGAGGAATAAAAGCGATCACAAAGCCTGTTTATCGTTATGATAAGCAGGCTTTTATTTTACAAAACCTTCAAAATCGTCAAAAATTTGGCATAAATAATACGCCTCTGCAAAGTAACAATAATACTGCAAACGCAAATAAAACGTTTTTGCAAAGGAGTGTAATTTAAAATGTCAAAGAGCAATTCCAAGAGTATCGTTCCTGAGGCACGCGAGGCACTTGACAGATTCAAGATGGAAGCTGCAAGCGAAGTAGGCGTTAACCTCAAGCAGGGTTACAACGGTCACCTCACATCCCGTGAGGCAGGCTCTGTCGGCGGCCAGATGGTCAAGAAGATGATTCAGGCTTACGAGCAGGGTATGAAATAAGCATACAATTAAAGCTGAAAGGCTGTCTGCATAAATGCGGACAGCCTTTCGTTTTGCTTTAGTCTTCAACTATATTTTTAATTTTTTGCGGACTTGGCAGGTTGGCAAAGCGGTAGAAGCTTCTTGCGTTTTCGCCAAGGAGGAGCGCCTTGTTTTCCTCGCTGATTTCTTTTGATTTTTCTATAAAATCAAGGCTCATCTTGTAGGTGATTGCCGTCATCGTTCTCGGGTAGTCGCTGCCCCACATCAGCTTGTCAAAGCCGACAAGGTCGGCAGATTCGTTAATCGCCCTTATCGCCGAGGGGTAGGGGTAAAACTCGCTGTTAAACAGCCAGGTTATGCCGCCGCTTTCGATAAAAACGTTTTTGTTGGCGGCAAGCTTGATTTGCTCGCGCCAGCCCTCTCTCGTCACCATACCGAAGTGACCTACGGCAATTCGTAAATCGGGGAATTCGCTGATTATTTCCTGCATCATTCCCGTCTGTGCGTCGCCGTCGGCAAGGTCTATCGAAATAAACTTGCCGCTTTTTGCCGCCGCTTCAAAAGGCGCTGTGTGGTGGAGCAGATTCCGGTCGGCAAGTCTGCCTGCGCAGATTTTGATTCCGTCAAAGGCAGAAATATCGCCGAGCGGTTTTTCTTCATACAGCGCGCAGATTTTTATGCGTTCACTCTTGCAGGTGAGCAGGTATTCATCCTGATTGCCGTCTATATACTCCTGCGTTATTACTGCGCCGCTGACTCCTGCATAGTCCATATTGGCAAGCAGGCGCTCTGCGGTGTTTTCGCCGTCTGTCATATACGGGGGCATCATCTGCTTTATTTCGCCGCCGAAGTCGCTTCTGCCGCCGCCGATGTCAAATACGGGCTTGCCGTTGACTTTGCCCTGCTGTTTTTTCCACAGGTGGGCGTGTGCGTCTATAATCATAATGTCACTCCGTCCTTGAATATTGCAATTTCACAGTTGCCGTTGGTTTCATTTTTTGTCTGCTCGCCGTCGGCAACACGTCTGATAAGGTCAAGCAGCTCTTCTGCTTTTTTCTCCTTGTCAAAGCCGTATGCCGAGTAGTCAATCCAATGAGGCTTCAGGGCTGAAATCGTATCGTTTGATGCGATTTTTACCGTTGGCACAGCGCCGCCCAAGGGTGTGCCTCTGCCTGTTGTAAACAGCACGAGATGGCAGCCGACAGCTGCAAGGTTGGTTATAGAAACGATGTCGTTGCCGGGGCCGTTGAGCAGGTTAAGACCTGAGCGTGTGAGCGTGTCGCCGTAGTCGAGCACGTCCACAATCGGTGCAGAGCCGCCTTTCTGAACACAGCCGAGTGATTTTTCCTCAAGCGTGGTTATGCCGCCCTCTTTGTTGCCGGGTGACGGGTTTTCGGATACGGGCTGACCGTGATTTTTGAAATAGAGCTTGAAGTTGTTAATCAGCGCAACGCTTTTATCAAAAACGTTTTTGCTCACACATCTTTTGAAAAGCACGGTTTCTGCGCCGAACATTTCGGGCACTTCCGTCAGCACAGCTGTACCGCCCATAGCGCAGATTTCATCGGTCACTCTGCCGATAACTGCGTTTGCCGTGATTCCCGAAAAGCCGTCAGAGCCGCCGCATTTGAGCCCGATTTTAAGCTTTGAAACGGGCACTTCGCTTCTTGCGTCTTCTGCCGCAGTTTTTTTCAGCTCGTCAATCAGCTTTATTCCTTCGCGGATTTCGTCCTCGCATTCCTGCACGCAGAGGAATTTTACCCTTTCCTCGTCGGTTGTGCCGAGCACTTTTTTCATTTCGGCTATATTGTTGTTTTCGCACCCAAGGCCGAGCACAAGCACACCGCCTGCGTTGGGGTGTTTGATAAGTCCGCGCAGAATAAGCTGTGTTATGTGCTGGTCGTCGCCGAGCTGACTGCAGCCGTAGGGGTGGGCAAAGTGTATTGCCCCTGTTTTTTCGGCAAGCTGTTTTGCGATGCTGTTTACACAGCCTACAGTCGGCACAATCCATATATCGTTGCGTATGCCGATGTCACCGTTTTTACGCACAAATGCGTTTATTGTAAAAGGCTCTTTTGTGCTCAGCTCAGTGTATTCGGGGCTGTATTCATAGCTGAGTATGTCGCCCAGCGCCGTGCGCATATTGTGTGAATGCACGCATTCGCCCGTGGCGATGTCTTTGGATGCCTTGCCGATAGGGTAGCCGTATTTGATTATTTCTGCGCCCTCTTGTATGTCGCACAGGGCGGTTTTGTGCCCCGTTGCGAGGTTGACGCAGACGTTGTCTTTGTCATTTATTCTGAAAGTATCCATCTCATGCATTCCTTTGCGCCGAGAGTTTCAATTTTTTCGCAGTAGTCGGTTATAAGGTCGGTCATTTCTGTCAGGTCAGCCTGCCATAAGGATTCGTCTGCAAGAATCTGAGTGATGCTTGCGTTTCGGATTGCGCCTATAGCCTGCGCCGAATCCTCGGGTGTATCGTTTTTGTAAAAATGAATCAGATATGCCAGCGCAAGAGGAAGATATTTCGGGTAAGTGCCGTTTTTCTCCTTGTATTCGAGTATTGTCGGCAGCACTCTTACCGAGAATTTGCTGACGGAGTTCAGGGCGATTGCGCGCCATCTGTGGCTGATAAAAGGGTTTGAAAATCTGTCGAAAACGCTCTTTGCAAACTCAAGGCTTTCTTCGTTTTTGCCGATTGTCGGCAGTATTTCCTCATACATACATCTGTTGAGGTATTCAGCCGTCAGCTCGTTGTTCATCGCTTCGCCAACGGTTTCAATTCCGCAAAGCAGTGCACCTGCAACAAGTGAGGTGTGAGCGCCGTTGAGAATACGTACCTTTATTTTTTTGTAGGGCGAAACGTCATCTGTCCAGATTACGTTGAAGCCTGCTTTTTTCAGCGGAAGCTCAGCTTCAAAGTTGCCTTCAATTACCCACAGGTGGAAAATTTCCGCTGTGTCGAGAAATTTATCGTCGGGGTGTGCGTCTTTCAGCTCATCGCTCGGGTATCCCGTTACGATGCGGTCAACAAGCGTGTTTGCAAAAACGTTCTCGCTTTCAATCCAACGTGCAAATCCGCTGTCGAGTTGCCAGTGTTCGGCATATTTCAAAACGCAATTTCTGAGTGCTTCGCCGTTATTGTCAATCAGCTCGCAGGGCAGGATGATAAAGCCGCCGAGTCCGTTTTTGTATCTTCTGTAAAGCAGCTGAGTAAGCTTGCCGGGGAAAGAAACTGCGGGCTTATCGTCAAAACGGCACGCGCTGTCGAAATCTATGCCTGCCTCTGTTGTGTTTGAAATAATGAAGCGGAAATCGGGGTTATCCGCAAGCGACATATACTCTTCAAAGCTTTTGTAGGGGTCAATGCCGCGTGATATTGACTCAACATATGTGTGCTCTTTTACAACCTCGCCATCCTGAATTCCTCTCAGGTAGAGGTTGTATCTGCAGTCTTGCTCGCTGAGCTGTGCGCATTTGCCGCCGGCTCTGGGCTGTATTACAACTGCTTTGCCGTCATAAATACCGCTCTCGTTCATTTTGTGAAGAAAGTAATCGACAAATCCGCGCAGGAAATTACCTTCGCCAAACTGAATAACGGTTTCTCTCATATCAGTCACCTATCTTGATAAGCAGTTTTGCCAGCGTGCCGTCGTTGTTTGCCAGCGCCTTGAATGCATCAAGTGCATCTTCCATAGCGTAAACACCGCTTACCATTTTCATAACGTCTGCTTTGCCGCCTGCAACCGTGTCGATGTTGTTGATAAAATCATCCTTGAGTGCGTTGCGGCTGCCGTGGATGTTAAGCTCTTTTTTGAGGATTACGGAGTGGATGAAGTTTGTTTCGCGCTTGCCGTTGCCGATGAGTATTATGTTTGCGGCAAATGCGGCGTTTTCGATACAACCCAGGAATGTTTCGGGTGCGCCGCAGACCTCAATGCAAACGTCAAAGCCGTTGCCGCCTGTGAATTCTTTTGTAAACTCCTCAAGCGACTGAGCCTTTGTGTTTACAACGGCATCTGCACCGTATTCGGTTGCAAGTGCAAGGCGGTTGTCGAGTATATCCGCCACAACAATTCGGTTGCATTTCTGCTTTGCCGCAAGCAGGGCAAAAAGACCTATCGGGCCTGCGCCGATTATAAGCACGCTGTCGGTCGGCTTTATTTCTGCGCGTGAAACTGCGTGCTGTGAAATTGAAAAAGGTTCAATAAGCGCCAGCTCCTGAGCAGAAAGCCCCTTGCCGCCGTAAATTCTTTCAACCGGCATTGAGATATACTCGCAGAATGCGCCGTCACGCTGAACACCCATTGTCCGGTTGTCGGTGCAGCAGTTTACAAAGCCGCGCTCGCAGGAGTAGCAACCGCCGCAGTTGAAGAAGGGGTTGCAGGTGACGATGTCGCCGGGCTTTAGTCCTCTGTCGTTTTCGGGAATCGTTACAATCTCTGCAGAAAATTCGTGACCGGGGATTCTGGGGTATGTGGTAAAGGGCTGGTTGCCCGTGAATGAAGCAACGTCAGCACCGCAGATGCCGACGTATTTTACCTTGAGCAGAGCCTCACCCTCTTTTACTTCGGGCATCGGGATTTCTCTGATTTCGATTTCGTTCGGGTTGGGTATTACAATCGCTTTCATTTTATTTACCTTCCTCTATGTATTCGCTGTTCCAGATTATGCCTGTCTTGAGAGGTGCGCCCTTGCAGAAAATTTTGTTTTCGTATGCATCAAGCGGGGCGCTTATAAATTCGCTCTTGTCAATCAGCTCAACAACCTCGTCATATCGGCTGTCAACAAGTGCTTCAATTGCTTTTTCCATATGCTCCTGTCTGAAGTTGATGGAGGCAAAAATAAGGTGGTTTTCAAAGCCGAAGGGCATAGTGTCGTAGCTGACAACGGGGCCGAGCGAAAAGCTGTTGTAAACTCCGTTACAGCCGAGCACCTTGTGCTCAAAGGCAATTTTGTGCTCAACGTTGCTGCCACTTGTGCCGACAAACATTGTTGCTCTGCCGCCGATTTTTTCGGTGATCTTAGCCGCTGTTTCTTCTTCGCTCAGTCCGCTTGTGCAAAGGTAATCAGCGTCTGCAATTTCTTTGGAGAATACAACCTTTTTGCAGTTTTCATCACTTCTGCCGACAAATAAAATTTTTGCATCGGGGTAGCTGCGCCTGATTCTGTCTGCGATGAACAGACCCGTCATACCAAGACCGAACACAACCGTTCTTGCAAAAATGTTTTCTTTTGCTTTCTTTCTTGCCTCTTCTTCGGTGCATTTGTGCTTTGCCATCTCTACGCGGAAATTCTGTGCTTCGCCAAGGTCTTCCATTCTTTCAAGCTGGAATATTGCGCAGGCATACGGGTCAGCAAAGGAAAGCTTTTTGGCAACAGAGAGCGGGAGTTTTTTGATGCCGTCATATTTTGCAGGCAGGCTGAGCAGCATATCGGGGTTGAAATAGTTTTTGTCGCAGAAAAGTCCGTCCGCGCCGTCACAGCCGTATTCGAAGTAGGTTTCGT
>JAFOBC010000159.1 GCA_017382015.1 Clostridia bacterium | reverse complement strand
TTGTTCCGCTTTCACATTTGATGCGGAAGGTTTCACCTGCTCCACTCTTGACTCCATCAACATACCATTCGACAACCGCATTCTCCGGTACATTCGCAGTATCACTGACAATAGCTGTAAGTTCAAGTGTTTCACCGTAGTTTATTGTTCTCGAGCCGCTATTATTCTTGATAGCAATCGCTACATCAATTGTCCTCTCATAACCGCATGAGCAAATATTCCCATCAATAAAAGAATGGTTTTGTTCTTCAATTATTGAACCGCAGATACACTCTTTCCAATGCTTTGCAGAATCATACATAGCAGTATGATTGTGTGGTTTGGTCGGAATAACTTCTTGTTCAATCGTCATATCATCACAACGAGAGCAATGTTGACCCTGTGTAAGACCTGTTTCGCTACAAGTAGAATCAACAGCTTCGTCAATTACTATATCGTGTTCAAGGGCTTTCTTTTCAACATAAGTTGTATAATCACAAGCCGTGCAGTATTCATAATCATCCCAACCAAATTCTGTACAGGTAGGCGCTTTTGCATCGACTTGTACAAGAGTATCTTTATGATTGAGAGCAGGGACAACTTCCTGTTCAATTGTCGCATCATCACATCTTGAACAATGTTGACCTTGTGTAAGACCTGTTTCAGTGCAGGTCGCTTCAACTGCTTTGTCGATTATTATATCGTGTTCAAGTAAAGGGAGTGCTTCTTTATATTTATATTCACAAATACAAGTTCCATTTTTGTAGCCTTTTTGGGTACAAGTGGACGCTACACTCTCTTCGATGGTGTTCATAGAATGGATGTGACCATAATGAATTGTTGCACCTAAAAGACAGTTATTAAAATCACCATTGTTTATTTCGTTCCATTGTTCTTCAGAGCCCATATAATATACATCTGCAATATCATAACATCTGTCAAAAGCCGCGTAACCAATGTCAGTTACACTATCAGAAATTGTTATAATTTTGAGATTTCCACAAGAATCAAACGCATATTGATTGATATATATTACACCACTAGGTATCATTATACTTTCAAGATTATCGCAATCGCTAAACGCTCCACCGCCAATACTTGTTACGCTATCGGAGATTTTTACATTCTCTAAACTTTCGTGATAATGGAATGCATATTTGCCAATGCTTGTTACGCCATCATTAATCTTTACCGATTTGATTGCAGACTTGAAGCTATACCACGGAACATCCGGATAACTTGACCAATTTGTCATTTTACCTGTACCGCTGATAGTAAGTTCACCTGTTTGGGTATCGAGAGTCCAGGTAAGATTATCGCCGCACTTTCCTGATTTTACAACAGACTCAGGCTCGGTAAAATGAATCGTAGCGTCGGTCAAATAATCATTATCCGAATTGATTGTGATTTTGTTCCAATCCTCCTGCGTTGAGCCATAATAAATATCGTTGAGGGCGGAGCAACTACCGAATGCACTACTGCCGATGATTGTTACACTGTCAGGAATTGTTATGCTCGTAAGGTTAGAGCAGCAATTGAACGCAGAATCACCGATGATTGTCACGCCGCCGGGAATGGTATAGCTTATTCGCGTATTACTGACAGGATACTGAATAAGCATGGTCTTATCTTTATCGAACAGTGCCCCAACGCTATCACTTGAATAATACTGATTATCTTCATCTACTACTATGCTTGTAAGTTTGACGCAGTAAAGGAACGAACCATAACCAATGTTTGCTACACCGTTACCGATTATTACGCTCGTAAGATTGGAGCAACCGGCAAACGCATAATTGCCGATAGTTGTTACGCTGTCGGGGATTGCTACGCTCATAAGGTTGTCGCAATAAGCGAACGCATAATTACCGATAGTTGTTACGCTATCGTGGATTGTTACGCTCATAAGGTTGTTGCAATAAGCGAACGCATAATTGCTAATGCTAGTTATGCCGTCTTCAATTATAACTGTACGAATTAAAGATTTATAGTCTTCCCACGGGTAACTGCCTGACGAATAATCATACATCGCTCCTTCACCTGAGATTCTCAATGTTTGAGTACTCAAATCGTAAGTCCAGGTAAGGTTATCGCCGCAAGTATCTGTAACAATATAGTGACGGGTTGCATTAAGAAGATCCTCATTATAAAACGTATATATTTTAATTTTATTCCACTGACTTTCAGTGCCGATATAATACACATCTTTCAATCTCTCACATGATACAAAAGCTTCTTCGTCAATGAGCTTGACGCTGCCGGGTATTGTAATGCTCCTGAGGTCTAAACAACCGCCAAACGCAGAACTACCGATGCTTGTTGCACCGTCAGGAATTCTTAATTCGGTTATATCATCGCAGTTATAGAACATACCCGCACTTATTTCAGGCAAAGTTTCGGGAAGCACAATTTCACTAAGCTCATAGCAATCACCGAATGCGTAGCTGCCAATGCTTGTTACGCCGGCGGGAATTTCTATGCTCTCAAGCACTTCGCAGTTTCTGAACATAGAAGAGCCGATGGTTGTTATACCACTCGGAAGAGTTATGTTTTTAAGCCTTTGGCAATATTGGAATGCAGCGTTACCAATGCTTTTTACGCTTTCGGGTATTGTTATGCTCTTGAGAGCTATGCAATAATCGAAGACGTGATTGCCGATGCTTGTGACACCGTCGGGAATCGTCAGACTCAGAAGGCCAGTGCAGGAAGCGAAAGCACGGTTTTCGATTGTTGTTACACTATCGGGAATTACTATACCTGAAATGTTGTAACAAGCAAGAAACGCACCTTCACCGATAGTTGTTATAGTACTGGGCAATGTTACCTTGGTGAGGTATCTGCAAAAATCAAAAGTATAATCACCCACGTTTGTTATGCCTTCAGATATAACGGCGCGCTTGACGTTCTCTCTGTAAGCTAACCATGGCTGTTCGTCTTGGAGGAAATCATACATCTCACCAGTACCCTCGATTGTCAGGCTCTTGGTATCTGCATCATAAATCCAAACAACGTTATCACCGCATATACCTGCAGTATTATAGTAACGGGTTGCATTCAGAAGGTCGTTGTTTCCGTCACCGATTGAGATGCCGCTCCACCGCTCCTCTGTACCGCCGTAAAATACATCTGTAAGAACTGAACATTCGGTAAATGCACCGTCACCGATACTTATTACACTTTCCGGAATGACAACATTTATAAGATTATTACAAGCACCGAAAGAACCGACACCGATATCTGTTACACCGTTATTAATCACAATACGTTGGATTGAATTTTTATATTCTTCCCACGGACACTCATTCATCATTGAGCCTGTACCTGAGATTGTGAGGGTTTTGGTATTCAAATCACAAATCCAGATAAAGCCATCAGCAAATACGCCCTGAATTACAAACTCTTTACCGCAGATTTCGCAGATTGTACCGTCGCATTCTGTGTGATCACATACAAGGTCACATCTTGAACAGACATAGTCACTCTCAGACCAATCGTGTCTGGCAGGAATTACTTGAGTAAAGCTGTGTCCGCATTTGCAGGTACCTGTTATGTATCCGTCTTCGGTACACGTCGGCTCAACGCTTTCTGCAATCGTGTTCATAATGTGAGTATGTTTGAAGTGCTTTGTCGCATCTAGAAAAGAAACATTACCATTACCAATTGAGATGCTGTTCCATTGGCCCTCTATACCGTCATAATGCACGTCGGTCATACTACCGCAACCGTTAAACGCACTTTTACCGATGCGCGTTACGCTTTCGGGAATTTCGATAGTTGTAAGGTTTATGCAATTGTAGAACGCGTAATCGCCAATGCTTGTTACGCCGCTTTCAATATGGACTTTTTTGATATTAGTGTTTTTGGAAGAGGAACGCCACGGTGCAAATGAATAAAGTGCCCAATTTGTCATCGCACCCGTGCCAGTAATATCCAGCACACCTGTTTCCGTATCGAGAGTCCAGGTCAGGTTATCTCCGCAGGTACCGCTGTATGTTGCTGCCTCTGCTTTGAAATCAAAAAAGCTCGGCAATTCAAGCCCGACAAAGCCGCTCAGCGGTGCGGCACAAAGCAGCATCGCTACAACAAGGAATACAGATATAGCCTTTTTATAAATTCGTTTCATATTTAAACAGCCTCCGGATATACAATATTTATTAATCACATAAAATATATATTTTTATAATGTAAGTATATACCTTTAAGTACCAATTTTCAATAATACAACATTCCTATATTTTAATGATATTGTTTTAACAAACTAACCAAATTAAATACTATAATTGTATTTTACACCCCTACATAAAAATTTGCACCCTTGAGTTCTTTTTTGCACCCCGGCATTTGCCGGTTCAAAAGCCGCCATTACACCCACGAAACCACTACGATTTTGATACAATTCCGTAGTGGTTTTCTTTTTCGCCCTATCCCCTACAAACAGCTATATATCAACGATTTCAGCAACAAAAGCACGGCTATAAAAAGCCGTGCTTTTTCATTTTATTTGCTGTATTCCGTGTGTCTGAAGATTTTACTAAATACAGATTTTGTGACTAATCTATTCAATAATTTGCTAACCCCACAACAATTTGACAGCCTATATAAAACTTTTTATAAATTTGTTAAAAAGGATAACAAAACAACACCCGACCTGAGTTTTCGCACAAGTCGGGTGTTTTAGCAGATTTTATTTTAAAATTGAAACGGCATCGGAAATTGATTTTTCCATTGCTTCTCTGCCGTATTTATCAACATCGGATTTGTTCTTTTCGCCGTGAGTAAGGCAACCTGCTCCGCCGATACATCCGCCGACACAAGCCATACCTTCGATGAAGTTTGCATCAAGAACATTCTTGCTCTTTTTAAGAAGAGCAACACGGCAGGCTTCAATACCGTCGCAGACTGCAGGTTTGAGGTCAAACTCAATATTCTGCTCTTTCATTGCCTGAGCAACGGCATCCGAAAGTCCGCCACTTCTCGCAAAAATTCTGCCGAAATACGATGCGTTATCAAGCACATCTTCCTCAAGAGTCGTAATATCAATATCCTTACTGTCAAAGAGTGCCTGAAGCTCCTCGAAGGTCAGAACACTGTCAACATAAGGCTTGACGGATTCAAGCTGCGCTTCCGCTTTCTTTGCGGTGCAAGGACCGATAAATACAACCTTTGCTCCCTCGCTTGTTTCCTTAATATACTTTGCAAGT
>JAFOBC010000158.1 GCA_017382015.1 Clostridia bacterium | reverse complement strand
GCCTTTGGCGTCGGATATAAGTATGCAGGTCGATTTATGCTCGCCTCTGCCTACTCTGCCTCTGAGCTGATGCAGCTGTGAGAGTCCGAACCGCTCCGCGTTCTCAATAACCATAATAACGCTGTTGGGCACGTCGACACCGACCTCAACAACGGTTGTGGAAACAAGCAGCTGAATTCTGCCGTCAGCAAAGTCACGCATAACACGGTCTTTATCTGCAGGTTTCATTTTGCCGTGAAGCAGACCGACCGTGTAGCCCTTGAAATCCTCTTTTGCAAGCCTTTGCGCAACCTCTTCCGCGGCGGAAAGCTCGCTGATTTCGCTGTCCTCAACAAGCGGACATACGATGTAGCCCTGCCTGCCCTCGTCAAGGTGCTTTCTGACGTAGCCGTAGGCTCTGGCGCGGATACTGCCGTCGATGGCAAAAGTTTCGATTTTCTGTCTGCCTGCTGGCAGTTCATCCAGTATTGAAATATCAAGGTCGCCGTAAATGATGAGCGCAAGCGTGCGGGGGATAGGCGTTGCCGACATAACGAGCGTGTGCGGGTTGATTCCTTTGCCGCCGAGTGCCGAGCGTTGCGCTACGCCGAAACGGTGCTGTTCATCCGTTACGACAAGACCGAGGCTTTTGAATTCAACGTCTTTTTGTATAAGTGCGTGTGTGCCTATTACTATATCGGTTTCGCCGCTTGCAAGCCCTTGTTTGATTCGCTTCTTTTCCTTTGCAGGGGTTGAGCCTACAAGCAGCTCAATGCTAAGGTCTGTGCTTTCAAGCAGCTTGCAGAATGTGCGGTAATGCTGTGCGGCAAGAATTTCCGTCGGTGCCATAATGGCGCATTGGAATGAGTTTTTGGCGCAGGTATATGCAACCGCGGCGGCAACTGCAGTTTTGCCGGAGCCGACGTCGCCCTGAAGCAGGCGGCTCATCGGCGTTGGTTTCATCATATCCTCAATCGCTTCTTTTACTGCGCGCTGTTGAGCGCCCGTAGGTGAGAAGGGGAGCAGGGAGAAAAACTCGTCGGAGCAGTCTCGCCCGATTCGGCATCCCGTCTGCTTGCGACTTCTGCCGCGCATGAGCATCATACCCGTCTGCAGTACGTACAGCTCCTCGAAGCTGAGCCTGCGCCTTGCGGTTAGCATTGCCTGTTCTGTTTTTGGGAAATGTATGTTTTCAAGTGCGTGGGCATAGCTGCAAAGAGCGTATCTGTTGCATATGTCAGCGCTCAGTATGTCGGGGGGAAAGGTTTCTACCGAATCAAGCGCACGCCTTACGCAGCCCTCAATCATGCGCGATGAGAGTGACTGTGTCTGCGGATAAATCGGTCTTATTCTTTCGCCCGTTACGGCTTTTTCTATCTGAGGGTTGAGCATTTCTCTTGCGTATCCGTTTTGTTGCAGCTTGCCGAAAAAGAGATAGTCCTCGCCCTCTTTCAGCTTTTCGGCAGAGAAGCGGTTGTTGAAAATAGTTATTTTCATAATACATTCGCCGTCTGTTGCCTGCGTTTTATATACCGTCATACCCTTGCGGATGAGGGCGTGGCTTACGGGCGCACAAACTGTTGCCTTTATACAGCATTGCTCACCCGGCACAGCATCAAGAATGGAGTTCACCTTGCTCCAATCCTCATAAGCTCGGGGATAAAGGCGCAGAAGGGAGCCGACGTCAGCCACGCCAAGCCGTCTGAACAGCTTGGCGCGAGCTTCGCCAACTCCCTTTAAATATTGAATATCGCTTGAGAAATTAAGCATATTACTCTACCGCAATCGTGAAATAGTATATCGGCTGACCGCCGGGAACAACGACAATATCAGCATCGTGACAGCGTGATGCAATCATCGCGCTGAGCTGCTCTGCCTGCTCCTCGTTGGATTCTTCGCCGTAGTAAATCGTAATCATTGAAGCGTTGAAACGCTTGTAAAGGCGGCGAGCTACCTTGTAGCCTGCCTTGATAGGATCGTGCTCAAGGACGGTAATTTTGCCGTCCTCCATACCGAGTATCTGACCCTTGCGTACGCGCTGGTTATTAACCTCGCTGTCGCGTGCGGCAAAGGTGACAAGACCTGTGCCTACGTTGCCTGCTGCTCTCATCATTTCAAGGTGATTCTTTTCTGCGGGCCGGGTTTCATCAAAGCTGAGCATAGCGGCAATACCCTGTGGTACAGTTTTTGTGTGAAGAACGCTGATGCCTTTTTCGCACAGCGGAACAACCTGCTCTGCTGCCATGATGATGTTTTTGTTGTTGGGGAGAATGAATACGTGCTCTGCAGGAGTTGCAAGCACGGCACGGAGGATATCGTCCGTGCTGGGGTTCATTGTCTGACCGCCGCTGACAATTCTGTCTGCGCCGAGCTGGCTGAACAGCTCCTCAAAGCCTGCACCTGCACATACCGCAACAAAACCGAACTGCTTTTCTATTTCGGCAATTTCTACCTTTTCTTCTTCGGGCTGAGCCGGCATCTGCTCCTGCTCAATTACGTTGTTGCTGTGCTGGTAGCGCATATTGTCAATTTTGATGTTGACAAGTGCGCCGTATTTGAGACCCTCTTGTATAGCGTTGCCGGGGTCGTTTGAGTGGACGTGAACCTTGATAATATCATCATCGTCAACAACTACAACGCAGTCGCCGATGCTCTCAAGATATGCTCTGAGCTTAACTGCATCCGTCGGCTGAGCGCTGACTCGGTTTACGATAAATTCTGTACAGTAGCCGAATTTGATATCTTCGTTTACGGTTGCTGTTGCGGTGACGTTTTGTACGGGTGCAACTGGGTTGTCGCCCGATTCAATCATACCTTCGCCCTTGAATACGCTGAGCATACCCTCCATAACGAGCAGAAGTCCCTGACCGCCTGCGTCAACGACGCCTGCCTTTTTAAGCTGAGGCAGAAGCTCAGGCGTTCTGTCGAGTGATGCTTTTGCCGCGGCGCAGGCCTTCTCCCAAAGGTCAACGGGGTCCATGTTGCCCTTTGCGAGCTTTGCAGCTTCTTCGCCGGATTCGCGTATAACCGTGAGGATTGTGCCCTCGGTGGGTTTCATAACAGCGCTGTATGCGGATTTTGCACCCTCCTCGAGGGCTTTTGCAAGCGATGCCGAATCAATTTCTTCAAGACCTTTCAGAGCCTTTGAGAAGCCTCTGAAGATAAGGGAAAGTATAACACCGGAGTTGCCTCGTGCACCTCTGAGCAGTGCGGAGGCCGCCTTGGCGGCAACTTCGCCTGCAGGCATACCGCCGGGAAGAATTGCAAGTTCCCTTGCGGCCGCACGCATTGTCATGGACATATTTGTGCCCGTGTCACCGTCCGGCACGGGGAAAACGTTAAGTGCGTCAACAGCGGTTTTGCTGTTGTCTATATTATTCGCTGCGGAAATAATGGCTTCACGCAGAATAGTACCGTTAATCAATTTCTTTACCTCAGCTTTCTGCTTTCATACCGTCAACAAATACTTTGATTTTGCCTACCTTGAGCCCTGTTGCCTGCTCAACGGTGTATTTGACTTTGTGCGTAATACTCTGGCAAATTGCCGATATGTTGAGGCCGTAAGTTATGATGATGTGAAGCTCGATAAAAAGTCCGTCGCTTCTCATTTCCACACCGACACCCTGATCGGGGAATATCTGGCCTTTTTTGAGAAAAGCGCGAAGCTGTTGGCGCGTATTCTTGTGTGCCATACCTACAACACCGAAGCAGGATGAAACGGCGTTGCCGATGAGGTTGGCAAAGTAGGTTTCGGTTATTTCAACCTTGCCCATGTGGTTTTCAAAATGAATCATTTCTCTTCCTCCGTTTTTGTTTTTATCGACCAGGTGTCGATGTTATAGAAATTATCGTAGCAGGTGCCCCTGATTTCCGAGGTGAATTCGCGGGAGTATATTTCGATTCCGCTGCGGTAGCATACGGGTACGAAAGGCACTTCGGTTTCAAACGCTTTGCAGAAATCAGCTATGGAGAGCTTGCCTGCGAGAAAATCTTTGTATTCGTTATGGCAAACGGTGTAGGTGGTGGTGCTCTCTTCGGTTTCTTTGGTGAGCACCAGGTCGCAGTTTGGTGTGCCGTAAGACGTGAAGAAGTCGGTGATGTTCATATTTGCAGGGATTTTAACTTCGCCAAGGTACATTTCGTAGTCGCCCTGCGCGATTGCCTGAGCGTATTCCTTATAGGGAAGCTCGATTATTCTTACATTGAAGTTCAGTTTTGCAAGTTGTTCTTTTATCTGTTTTGCGGCAGCTACCTTGAACTCGTTATCCCGGCATACGGTGAGGTTGCAGTTGAGGCTCTTGGAGTTGCTGCAGCGGTAGCCGTAGTGGTTTATTGAGGTGTAGCCTGCCTTTTCGAGTATTGCCTTTGCGCCGTCAATATCGGCGGACATCTGCGTGCTGACGGTAACTTTTTTCATTGCGCTCCACGCTGGGTTGAAGGGTACGGATGCAGATGTTGCGTGGCCCTGGAAACCTTGTGAAGCAATTGCGTTGCGGTCAATAAGCATTGATACGGCGCGTCTTACAACGTCTTCGGTGAAAATTGATTTTTCTTCGTTGAAAGCAAGGTAAATCAGGTTGTTTGACGGCACAACGTTGAGGCCTGCGTTGACTCGTGTGTACTGACCTGTGGAAAGGTCGTTATACCAGTAGTCGTAGTTGTCTATCTGCAGGCCGTAGGACATACCGTCCGAATCATTAACCTCAAAAAGTGAAATTGTGCCGATGCTGAGCGATTCACTGCGGTTGCAGTGAGGGTTGGGCGTAAGCTTGGCGGCAGGGAGCTTGCCGTTGATTATATATCTGCCTGCGCCCGTTGGCGGGGTTATATCAAAAAGGTTTGTGTCGTCATACTGTGTCTGCACGGTGCCGCTTTTAACAACAGGGAAATCCAGGCAGGCGAGTGCATTGATATCTTCGCTGATAAGCTCAAAAGAAACGGAGTTGCCGTGAGCAGATGCGGATTTGATATTCGTAAGGCGGGGAGCGTAGTAACTGCTCTTTTTAGATTGGTCGAACGAATAGACAACGTCTGATGCGTTTATAGCCGAGCCGTCAGAGAAAGTGATATCGTTTCTGAGTGTAACTGTCAGAACACGTCCGTCGTTTGTGTGGCTGCTGATGAGCAGAGGCTGAGCGGTAAAGCCCTCATCAATGAGCACAAGTCCGTCGTAAAGCAGTGTGACAAGTGAGCGGTTCACCGAGCTTATATCTTTAAACGGGTCGATGGTGTCGTTGTGGGCGACGGGCAGGGTTATGCTGTATGTCAGTACAGGTTTGTTGTCAGTATTATCTTGTCCGTCAGAAGTGCTTTCGTCTTCTTTTTCCGAGCAGGCACACAGCGAGAACATTATTGCCGCTGTGAGCAGCACGCAGATGAGTCTGAGGGCTTTCTTCATAAACTTATCCTCTGATGCTTATTCTTTGAATCTCAACGGTTTTGCCGCTTTGCTTATCAATGTCAAAAATACATCCGCACAGCATACATTCGCCGTCGTTATTTTCAAAACGGGTTGGCATACCGGTTTTGAGCTTTGTGATTATATTCTGCGGTGCAACGCCGAGCACGGATTGCACGGTGCCGACCATACCGAGGTCTGTGATGTAGCCTGTGCCGCCCGTCAGAATCTGTTCATCTGCCGTTTGCACATGGGTGTGTGTGCCGAAAACAGCGCTTACTTTGCCGTCAAGATAAAAGCCGAGTGCGCGTTTTTCGCCGGTTGCCTCTGCGTGGAAGTCGACGAGTTTGATTCGGCAGTCGCGTATTTCTTCAAGGCATCTGTCAACACAGGTGAAGGGGTTGTCTCCATCCATAAAAGCATTGCCTGCAAGGTTGATAACGCCGATTTTAACGCTGCCCATATCCGCAACGGCAATACCTTTGCCGGGGTTGCCTGCGTAGTAGTTGGCAGGGCGGATGATATCTTGGGCGGAATCCAGCCTGTCATATATTTCGCGGCGGCGGAAAACGTGGTTGCCCGTTGTAATCAGGTCAACACCGCAGCTGAAAAGAAAATCAGCCGATTCGGGTGTTATGCCGTTGCCGGGAGCGGAGTTTTCGCCGTTTGCTATGCAAAAATCAACACCGTACTGTTTCTTTATTGTCGGTAAACGCTTGCGCAGATATTCACTGCCGGGTGCGCCGACAACGTCGCCAATTGCAAGAATAATCATTTGTTATCGGTTCACGCTCCTGCCGTGTAGTCGTTGAAAATAGTGTTATTGTAAATTGCACTGTCCTGAATGAGGAGGGAGTCGGCTTCGGTAACCGTGCCGTCACAGTCGGCATCAGCCGCAATTGAGTACACTTTATGTGTCGGCTTGAGCAGACCGATTGCCTGCATTCTTGCGAGGAAGGCATCGTTTGCGTCGGCCTTGCCGTTGCCGTCAATGTCGCCGAGCACAGCGATGACGTAAACTACGTCATCATATCCCTCCTTCGAGAGGGTTACGGTAGAGCCGGTAGAATACGTGCCTGAGCTGTTTTCTTCACGGGTTATTGTGTATCCGCCTGTAGCTTCGAGTGCGTCAACGTAATAGTCAAGGTAATCGGCGGTGAATACTATACATTTGTTTTCGTTGTCTGCAACAACAGACGGGTCGAGCGAATCTACCGAAGCTTTCGGCACAAGTGCGGCAATTGCGCTGAGAATATTCTGAGCCATATTGTCAACTTCCGCCTGCTCGTCGGAGTATTTGCCGTAAACTACCGCGTTTACAGCCGCCGTAACACCGCTGAAATCAACGTAATTGTCGGGGTTGAGTGCGATTGCCTGAGCCTTTGCCGCCTCTACTGCTGAGTAGTCGGCGGGTGTGCGCTCGATGAGCTTATCCATAGCGTCGAGCAGTTCGATATATTTGGCGTCAACCTCATCCTGCTGGTATTCGTAGAGGTCGTAGTTAATGCTGTCGATGACAGCCTGAACGATTTCGTAGTTTGTGAATGCATTGGGGTCAAGGCTCTGTGCGGCGGCAACGATACGGTTGAGCTGGGTGTAGTTTGCCTTGCCGCATACCGTGCGCAGTGCCGCTTCGGCAACAAGCTTCATGCTGAGCATTCTGCCGTTACCCTCAATGGGATGAAGGTCGTAATAAACACCGTCACTGCCCTTTTGCATATTCGAATAATCGTATACTGTGCATCTTGTGTTTTCTTCGGCACGGATAAGGTCTCTGACCTGTGTACCCGTGAGGTTGGGGTTGATTGCAAAGCAGAGTGCGGCTGTTGCAGTAACGATAGGTGCTGCCTGGGATGTGCCGTTTGCGCTGCCGTAATATATGTTGTAGTTGCCGGTTGAGTTAGCCTGCGGTGTGACTGCAGCGAATATTGCGTAGCCCGGTGCGTAGATATCAACTCTGCTGCCTGCATTGCTGAAGGGTGCCATTTCAAAGAGCAGACCGTTTGACTTGTTGCTCTGGTTTGATGCCGCACCTACGACGATAACACGGTTGTACACCTCTTTGACCTGAGCGGTGGTCATTGAGCCGTAGCGTGTGTTTGTGCGAATGGAGCAGTAAAGACCGTTCAGCGTTGCATCAACACTGCGGTATGTGTTTATACCGAGTCTTGTGTCGACAACGCCGTTACCCGCTGACTGCACGACAACAAATTCTTTGCCTGCGCTCAGAAGTGTATTCATACCGAGTGCGCACTGCTTTGCTGTGCTGTCAAGCTCTGCGGTGCTGTATGGGTCAAGGTAGGGGTTGTAGGTTTCGGATGCCGTTGGGTTGAGACCAATCGAAAGGTTGATGGCTTTTGCGCCGTTGGTTACGTGGCTTGCTGTAGCACTTGCAACGTAACCGATTGTGTCGGTATTTGCGGCTGATGACTGGAAGTTTGCCGCATAAATATCAACGTCCCAAAGCATACCGCTCAAACCTACACCGTTGTTGGGTGTTGCGCCGATAATACTTGCAACGTGTGTGCCGTGGAACTGCTTGGCTTTGTCTTTTGCCGTAGATGCGAACGTGTTGTGTGAAGCATAAGAGCTGTTGAAAAGCACAGTATTCAGCAGGTCTTCGTGGTTTGTCATGACAGGGCCGTCAATGATACCGACCTTGGCGGTTGAGAAAAACCTGTCGTATTCCCAGGTGCTGTATGCCTGAACAGCCTCGGCGTACCAGTTGTTGCCGCCGGGGATATCTTCGTTTACTGTTTCTTTGTTGGTTGTGTATACGCTCCACGGGTCGTTTGTTGTGACAACGTTTATTTCAAGCGGCAGAATCTGTTCAATACCTGCGCCGATAATCTCGTCATATTTTTCGAGCTTTGTGCAGATTTCGTTAAGTTCATCAAGGCTTGCCGCCTTGAATCTTGCCTGCACCATAACTATGTCGTTTGATTCGCCCACACGCTCTGCACCGAAATCGGCAAGAATCTCGGCGATTCTCTCGTTGGTCGTGTCAATATCAAAATAGATGTTGATAATCTCTTTTACATACTTTGTGCCGTTTTCTTCTGCCTCTTCGCTCTGTGTGCGCTGGTAGATTTCGCCCGGGTCATAGAATATGTCGTATGTTTCTGTCTGTGTTTCGCCGTTTGCAAGTGTAGCTGTGAAAGTTACCGTGTTGCTTCCGTGCTTGAGTGCGAGGTTGTCAACACTCCATTCACAGCCGTCAAGTTCAGCTTCTCCGCTTGAGCCTGTTTCCAAGTTATCTATATCACTGCGTACTTCATATGTGACGCTGGTGACTGTTGAGCTTGAAACGGCAGTACCGCTGAAATCGGCAATGGATCTGTCAACAGTATCCGTCGGGGGAATGTCATCAGTTGATTCAAATTCAAAGTAGCTGTTTTTGGCGGTGTTTTCGTTGTAGCCGACAGTAACTGTCAGCGGGTATGTCTTGCCGGCAACTGTTATCTCTGTTTCCAGGGAGAAGCTCTGCGCCGCGTCAGCACCGACAGCGTGCACGCCGAATGTGCCTGCAACGGGAAGGAGCATAGCAACGGCAAGAATCAGCGCCGCTGCTTTTTTGTGCTTTCGTGCGAGGAGTATAACGGCGGCAATAATTACAGCTGCCGCGATGACGGCTGCTGTAACAGCCGATGCGTTTGATTCTGCCGGTTCGGTTTCGGGTGCCGTTACGGAGGTGGGGGAGCTGACGGCGGTAATAATAAGCTTGGTTTCGTATGTTTCGCCGGCGGCAAGTGTGTCGGCGCACGGCGCGCTGCCGCTGTCTGCAAGAATCAGCCCGTCTGGTGTTGCATATGTGAGTGTTATACCGTCAACGTCAAAACCGTTGGAGTTTTTTAGCGTGAGTGTGACGGTTGTACCGGTGTTTGATTCCTGTGAAACAGCTGTCAGACCAAGTCCGTATCTGTTAGTGCTTTGTGCAGATGAAAAAATGCAGAATGCACCGCAGAATACTACGCAGAGTATGCAGGTGAGTATCCTTTTGCCTGATTTTTTCATTCGTGCCGCCACCTTTCCTGATTTTTGGTTGAACTTTTACGGTATTAATTATACTTAAATAATAAATATATGTCAAGAACAGCAAAGTTGCAGAAAAGTTAATACTGTGTGAAAATAGCGGATATTGTGTCTCTTTGCTTGACATATGCACGTATTTTTTATATACTAAAAATTGTGGAATTTTATGTCCAAAATCTCAAGAAGGATGTGTGATCATAGTTATGGATCCTAAGTACGAAGCCTTATTTACACCTTGGAAAATAGGCAACTGTGAAATCAAAAACAGAATCGTTATGTGCCCCATGGGCGGTACATCTCTTTTCGGTTGGTTTGAACTTGGCGGCTGTCATTTCGACAAAGAGGCTGCAAAGCTCTTCCTCGAAAGAGCAAACAACAATGTCGGCCTTATCATCCCCGGCATTGCTCCCCTTCGTGATACATTCTGGGGCAAGTGGCTCTGGCAGAACCCCAAGATGTTCGAAGAACTCAAAGAGTTTATGGATGAAATCCATAAGACAGGTGCAAAGCTCTTTGTTCAGCTTACAGCAGGTATGGGCCGTTCATGGGCTATTACCGAGCTTGTTGCGCCTCTCCACAAGAACAAATTTACTCGTGCTCTTATCAAGCCGATTCTCGACACTTCACACGAGCTGGCTTCTCCCAGCCCGCAGCCCTCTCGTTGGGCTCACGATATCGAGTGCCCCGAGATGACAAAGGAGCAGATTCACGAAATTATCGAAGCTTTTGCAAAGACTGCAAAGCTCTGCCGCGATGCAGGTGTTGACGGTGTCGAGGTTCACGCTGTTCACGAAGGTTATCTTCTTGACCAGTTTGCAATCGAGTTCTTCAATAAGCGTACCGACGAATACGGCGGCAGCTTCGAGAACAGATACCGTTTCGCAGTTGAGGTTGTAAAGGCAATCAAGGAAGCTTGCGGTGACGATTATCCCGTATCACTCCGTTATTCAGTCGAGTCCAAGATGAAGGGCTTCTGCGAAGGCGCAATGCCCGGCGAGGATTACAACGAGGTTGGCCGTAATATGACTGAGTCTGAGAAGGCTGCAAAGTATCTTCAGGATGCAGGCTACGATATGCTCAACGCTGATAACGGTACTTACGACTCATGGTACTGGGCACATCCGCCTATGTATATGCCCCAGAACTGTAACCTTGACGACGTTGCTCACATCAAGAACTTTGTTGATATTCCCGTTGTATGCGCAGGCCGTATGGAGCCCGATATCGGTGCTCAGGCTGTTGCTGAGGGCAAGATTGACGGTGTCGGCGTAGCTCGTCAGTTCCTTACAGACCCCGAGTGGGTTACAAAAATCATCGAAGACAGAATTGAAGATATCAAGCCCTGTATCTGCTGTCACAGCGCTTGCTTCAACTTCTCATCTTCCAAGGGTCACGCAAATACTCAGGATCTTTTCGACACAATGGGTCTTTCCCGCTGTGCTCTTAATCCCAAGACAATGCAGTCCAAGAAGTATAAGATTGAGCCTGCAAAGAAAAAGAAGAACATTGCTGTCATCGGCGGCGGTATCGGCGGCATGGAAGCTGCTATCGTCTGCGCACAGCGCGGTCACACAGTAACTCTCTACGAGAAGTCAGACGTTCTCGGCGGCGTATTTATTGCTGCTGCAGCACCTGAGTTCAAGGAGAAAGACCGTGACCTTATCGCATGGTACAACCGTGAAATCAAGAAGTACCCTGCAATCACAGTTAAGATGAACACAGCTGTTACCGACATAAAGTCACTCGGTGCAGACGAGGTTATCGTAGCAACAGGTTCCGTTGCAAACAGAATCCCCGTCAAGGGCGCTGATGAGTTCGGTATCGAGGCTGTTGATTACCTGCTCAAGAAGAAGACGGTAGGCGATAACGTTGTTGTTATCGGCGGCGGTCTTACCGGCTGTGAGATTGCATACGATCTCTACCTTCAGGGCAAGAAGCCTGTAATCGTTGAGATGCAGGATGACCTTATCACAACACCCGGCGTTGCTCTTGCAAACACAAGCTTCCTTCGCGATTTCTTTAAGGCAAACAAGGTTCCCACCCTGCTTGAAACAAAGACAACAGAAATCCGCAAGGACGGCGTAACCGTAGCAACTAAGGATGGCAAGACTGTTGACATTCCTGCTGACAGCGTTATCCTTTCAGTCGGCTACAAGCCTGCACCCGTTGCAGAGAAGAGCAAGCACGTTCACATCATAGGCGATGCTTCGAAGGTCGGCAACCTCCGTACCGTTATCTGGCAGGCCTGGGATGTAGCGATGAAGCTGTAATAAATCCCTGACATAATAAGAGGTTTGCAGGCTGTTCTGCAAGCCTCTTTTGGGCTTGATACTGCAACCCCTTTTTTACGTTCGCGGTATTGAAAAAGCCCGTGTACTATGTTAAAATCATATTTGCGGAGCTTCATCCGCAGAGAAAGAAACAAAAATCCAGAAAGAAGGAGGGAAACTAAATGTCATTCGACGAAATCATTGCAGGTCTTTTCAACTTCCTCGATAAGCTTCAGGCATTCCTTTTCGAGTTCGGTGAAATCGCTCAGAAATTCTTTGACGCTCTTCCGTAATGAAAGGACTTTTGTGCAGCCGTATTGTCTTCGGGCGATATGGCTGCTGAGGTTTACTTGTCCGTTTTGACGGCTTGATATAGATAAATTTGATCCTTAGTGAAAGGGGATATAAAGAAAATGAACTACAAAATGCAGCTCACACCCGATGAGATAGAAATTCTCAACGGCGCAAAGGGCGAAACGATGGCAAAGGTTATGAAAACCCTTGTTATGTACGGTGATGCTTTCGGCGCAACAAAAATGGTTCCCGTTGAAAGCAAGATGGGTCACCTTGTTACAAGCTTCGGCCTCAAGGTTATGAGCCCTGTTTACGACCTTATGGATCAGCTTATTGCCGGCAATGCGCTTTCTCAGCAGAAGTTTTCTGTTGACCCCAAGCCGATTGATCCCAAGGTTCCCGCAAACTTCCTTCAGAAGTTTGTTTTCAACAAGCTTATGTACTCCAAGCAGAATCAGTACGATGCACAGCTTGCAAAGCTCGGTCTTATCGACGATAAGTCCTACACCTGTACTTGCTATATGGATGAGGTTGGTAACCTTCCCAAGAAGGGCGAGGTTCTCTCATGGGCTGAGTCATCAGCTGTTGTTTATGCTAACTCCGTAATCGGCGCAAGATGTAACCGTAACTCCGGTATCATCGAGCTCTTCGGTTCTATCGTAGGCAAGGTTCCTTATTTTGGTCTTCTCACAGACGAGGGCAGAAAAGCAACATGGATTGTCGAAGTTAAGACAACAAAGAAGCCCGAAGCACAGATTCTCGGTTCTGCAATCGGTATGAAGGTTATGGAAGATGTTCCCTACGTCAAGGGTCTTGATAACTGGATCGGCACAGAGCTTGACGGTGATACAAAGGCTTACCTCAAGGATTTCGGTGCAGCTACAGCTTCCAACGGTGCTGTCGGTCTCTATCACATCGCAAACCTCACTCCCGAAGCTGTTGAGCAGGGCGAGAGCCTTATTGCAGAGGGTGCACAGGTTTACGTTATTGACGATGCTGAGCTTGAGAGAGTTCAGGCTAACTACCCCGTTATGTGGAAAGATAAGAATGCAGCACCGAAGCTCTGCTTCGTAGGTTGCCCCCATCTTTCACACGCACAGCTTATCGAGTGGACAGATAACGTTGTTGCAGGCCTCAAGAAAAACGGCCTCAAGAAGGTTACAGTTCCCACCGTATTCACAGCTGCTCCCGCTGTTGTTGAAGAATTCAGCAAAACTGCAAAGGCTAAGGAGCTTGAAGCAACAGGCGTTGTTCTCAGCTACATCTGTCCTCTTATGTATATGAACAACCCGCTTTGCAAGAAGATGCCCGTCATCACAAACTCCAATAAGCTCAGAACTTATACAACTTCACGTTACTATAAGAGTGACGAGATTCTCAACATCATCACAGGAGGTAAAGCATAATGAAACAGTTTAAAGGTCGTCCGGTAGTTCCGGGCACATGCTCTGCTCCTGCTCTTGTATCTCACGGTGGCTTCAATACACTTGCTTCTTTCCAGAATGCTCTTCAGTTCGGCGATAAGCAGGCAAAGTGTGGCGACCAGAACAACAAGGATCTTTATCAGAAGCCTATGGTAGGCACAGCTCTCTGCCTGCCCCAGACTATCGGCTCAACAACAGGCGGTATGGTTCTCTACTGTGCAAAGGTTATGGAGAGAACTCCTGCTTGCCTTCTCTTCTCCGAGCACATCGATTCACTTGCTTGTGCAGGTGCTGTCCTCGGTGCTGTCTGGACTGAGTCTCCCATGCCCGTTATCGATTGCCTCGGCGATGAGTTCCTGGGCTATGTTAAGGACGGTATGAAGATTACAGTTGCGGAAGACGGTACAGTTACAGTTGAATAATTAAATATCAACAATAAAAAAGCGCCAACCTGAACAAAACAGGTTGGCGTTTTTTGTGTTATATAGTGCGGTCAAAATGACGAAAACTTAAAATAAAACCGCACAAACTTTTTGGAGCGTAATTTTGAATGAATTTGCTGAAAAAGATAAATGTGCCGCAATCGTTGTTAAAAATGCACAAAAACAATAGCCTTAGTTGGTATAATATGTTGAACAGCTGATTTTTGTGGCTTCAAAATCCTTGTGCAAACTGCACAAATACATAGGTTGTTCTTTGTGCAAAAAGTCTTGACAAATCTCACAAAAAATATTAAAATGCAAATGTAATCAAACGAAAGGAGAAAAAAGAAATGTTCACAAAGCTTGTATTCAAGAAGGAAAACGACCTTATCAAGGAAATCTCCAAAGAGAGAAACTTTTTCCGTATGTTCACAAAAGCAATGGAGCTCGAAGGCCTCATCAAGTACATGAACTCTTCTGTTCAGTAAGCTTGGGCCTGAAGCTCACCCTGGTGGGAATAATACCGGCAATCTCTGCCGTTTACATATATATTACTATGACATCTCCTTATACATCGGCAACTTGTAGTTTGTTTGCCTGATGTGTTTTTATCCCCTTTTTCCCGTAACGTGCTGTTGCGGGCTTTTTCTTTTTATGGCGATGCGATGACTTCAGTCTGAAATAAAATAATTCGGCTATATTTGTGTAAGTTTATTTAAGGTTATATTCGAATAAAATAAAAAGCGAAACAATCAATCTCACGCATTTACAGATTGATGTTTCGCTTTTATTATTTTTTAGATTTTCTTCCATCGGATAGCCGTATTTGAAATTCTCGTTTGCCTGCTTTCCAAGTTCCTTTAATCCACGCATCCCATCGTATGCTATGTGCCAAATACCAAAAATAGAATATAATTAGCAGAAGGTTATATGCTAAATAAATTGAGTTTAATTTTGTAGTGCCAATTGCAATAAACCAAATTCGAGAAATGATTACGATTAATCCTACCATCCAATAAACGATATCTGCAATAACAATTTTTTTGAGTATGTTTTTATGTTTGCAATTGCAAACTAATTCATCATCAAAAAAAGATAGTAAAAAAAATCTTTTTATAAAAGGGCGTTTTTTGTATTTCTTTTTAAAACGATGAGTATTACCATAATCTTTAAATAATACAAACTCATAAATATCGACCATAGCGGTTTGAACACCAAAAATAAAAAGAAGCAAATAAACCACAAAAGCAATTGATTCAGCAAAGGTTTGTTCCAATGTTTACGCACTCCTTTGATTATATTACAGCTTTATTGATACTAGTTCGATATTCTTTTTATTTAAAAGTTGTTTTCGTCGCTGAGTACTGCGTGGGCACAGCGTATGCCGTCTACGCCTGCCGATACGATGCCGCCTGCATAGCCTGCACCCTCACCGCAGGGGTAAATGCCGCCGATGTTGCATTGGAAATACTCATCTCGCGTGATTCGTACGGGTGAGGATGAGCGGCTTTCGGGCGCTGTGAGCACAGCGTCGGGCAGCGCGAAGCCCTTGAGCTGCTTATCCATTTTTACGAGCGCGTCAGCGATAGTGTCCGTTACCTTCTGCGGCAGTACGGTGCGTATGTCGCCGGGTGTAACTCCTGTGGGGCAGGAGGGCCTTACGCTGCCGAGCTTTTCTG
>JAFOBC010000157.1 GCA_017382015.1 Clostridia bacterium | reverse complement strand
GGTATTCCCGTACCCGTTGGTGTGTTCCCGTTCACAGGCCACAAGCAGTCATTCTTCGGTGATCTTCACTGCCTCGGTAAGGACGGTTTCCGTTTCTACACAGAAACCAAGGCTGTAACAACACGCTGGTTTGACGAAGAAGAAATGAAGGCAAAAACCGTTGACACATGGGACGGTTCAGTCGGTGGCGGCGAATAATTTCCGCAAACAAGACTTTTGAATAAAACATAAAATGCTCCCTCGGTACGCTGATGTATCGGGGGAGCTTTTTTGTTTGAACAAATTGTTATAAATCGAAAAATGCTCTTGCCTTTTATATAAGCATATAGTAAAATATCACTATCTTAAAATGGTGGTATATTATGTTTAGCGAAAAATTTATTGAACTCAGAAAACAGGTAATTGAAAAGCAGTTCGGCAAGATGAATGCTATGCAGCGTAGTGCGATTTTTCACACTCAGGGTCCGCTCCTTGTGCTTGCTGGTGCAGGCAGCGGCAAAACAACCGTTCTTGTCAACAGAATTGCAAATATAATGCAGTTTGGCGGTGCCTATTATTCGGGTGATTTTTGCCGTCCCGTAACTCAGGATGATATTGATGCGATTGAAGCTTATCTTGCAGGTGACGATTTTGCCTATGCACAGATTGACGATCTCATGCGTGTCAATACTCCTCGTCCGTGGGAGATACTTGCAATCACGTTTACAAACAAGGCTGCAAATGAGCTTAAAGAACGACTTGAGCGTATGCTCGGCCCGGACGGCTCTGAAATATGGGCAAGCACTTTCCACGCCGCCTGCGCACGTATTCTGCGTAAGTACGGCGACCGTATCGGCTTTACAAACCATTTCACAATTTACGATACCGATGATTCGCGCAGAGCGATGAAGGAGTGTCAGCGCGCGCTCAATATTGAGGAACGTGTTATCGGCCATAAGGCGGCGCTTGCAGAGATCAGCAAGGCTAAGGATAGTCTTATCAGCCCTGAAGAATATAAGCAGAATGCAGGCAGCGATTTCCGCCTTCAGAAGATTGCGGCGCTGTATGAGCTGTATCAGCAGAATCTTCAGCGTGCCGATGCAATGGATTTTGACGATATTATTGTCAATACAGTACGTCTGCTTGAAACTGACAAAGAGGTTCTCGAATATTACCAGAACCGCTTTAAGTACATAATGGTTGACGAGTATCAGGATACAAACCACGCTCAGTACAGACTTGTAAGCATACTTGCCGCAAGGCACAGAAACCTCTGTGTTGTCGGCGATGATGACCAGAGCATCTATAAGTTCCGTGGCGCTACGATTGAGAATATTCTTTCGTTTGAAAAACAGTTTAACGCAATGGTCATAAGACTTGAGCAGAATTACCGTTCGACCCAGACTATTCTTGACGCTGCCAACGAGGTTATTAAAAACAACGAACAGCGCAAGGGCAAAAACCTCTGGACTGATAACGGTGAGGGCGAGAAGATAATTCTCAACACGTCGTATGACGAGCAGTCAGAGGCGAGATATATTGCCGATACAGTGCTTGATGGTGTGGCTTCCGGTATGAAGTTTTCCGATTTTGCCCTGCTTTACCGCGCAAATGCTCAGTCAAATACGGTTGAAAATGCTTTTGTGCGTATGGGTGTGCCTTATCAGATTTTTGGCGGACACAAATTCTATGACCGTAAGGAAATCAGAGATGCGATTGCATACCTCACGGTAATCAATAATCCGGCAGACGATATAAGGCTTCGCCGCATTATCAATGAGCCCAAGAGGGGAATTGGTGACACTACTGTTGCTCACGCTGCAGATATTGCAAATTCACTGGGCATAAGCCTGTTTGAGGTAATCTCCAATGCGGAGGATTATCCGCAACTCAAGCGTGCTGCGGCCAAGCTCAAGGATTTTTCCGATATGATAAGCGACCTGGTTGAGAAATCAAACGAACTTTCAATCAAGGAACTGTTTGATACCTGTATGAAAGAGAGCGGCTACACAGACTCGCTCGCTCTTGACCCCGCAACATATACAGAGCGTCTTGCCAACGTCAACGAGCTTTCAAACAACCTCCAGCGATACGCTGAGGAGAATGAGGAGGCTTCACTCACAGGCTTCCTTGAAGAAGTTGCGCTTATGACAGACCTTGATAATATGAGCGAAGAGGCAGACCGTGTTGTTATGATGACTCTTCATTCGGCAAAGGGCCTTGAGTTTGATAACGTGTTCATCGTCGGTATGGAAGAGGGCGTGTTCCCCGGTATGCAGGCTGTCTACAATCCGGGTGAAATTGAGGAAGAACGCCGTCTTGCATATGTTGGTATAACAAGAGCCAAGAAGAAGCTCTACCTTACCAAGGCTCGCACGCGAATGCTCTACGGTTCAACCACACACAACCGTACTTCACGTTTTGTTGAGGAAATTCCGATTTCACTAATCAAAAACACCGGTGTTGCGGCTCAGCCTCCGATGTTCGGCGGCGGAATGGGCGGCAGCACAAGGGGCGGCTCTATGGGTAGCAATCCGTATTCGTCACAGTTCAGGAGAGAGACGGCGCCCGCACCCAAGCCTGCGCCTAAGCCTGCACAGCCGGTTGAAAACGTAACCGTTGGCGACAGCGTCTCTCACGGCACGTTCGGCACGGGCGTTGTGCTTTCGGCAAAGCCTATGGGCAACGATGTTCTTCTTGAAATTGCTTTTGATAAAGCAGGTACAAAGAAGCTGATGGCAAAATTTGCCAAGCTCAAAAAGATATAATTAATTTACGGGAGATGTTAGATATGGTCAAATCAATTCCTAACGGCGTATACCCGACGATGGTAACGCCCTACACAGCGGACAATAAGGTGGATTATAACGCAGTTGAGCAGATTATCAACTGGTACTGTGAGCGCGGTGTTGACGGTATTTTTGCAATCTGTCAGTCCAGCGAAATCTTCTTCCTTTCGTTTGAGGAGAGATATGAACTGCTCAAGTTTATTATTGAGCATACTCCCAAGAATATTTCTATTGTCGCTTCAGGTCATACTGCGGATGATATTCCCACACAGCTTGATGAAGCAAAGCGTTTTATCGACCTTGGTATCGACGGATATGTGTTTATCTCAAACCGCCTTGCCAAGCAGGATGAGAGCGACGATGTGTTCCTCAAAAATGTTGATATCTTTATGAATGAGATTCAGGATACTGCTTTCGGTGTCTATGAATGCCCCTATCCCTATAAGCGTCTTCTTACCCCCGAAACTCTCGGCAAGCTTGCACGCACGGGCAGATTCACATTCCTCAAAGATACCTGCTGTGACCCTGCACAGATTAAGGCTAAGCTTGATGCTGTAGAGGGTACAGGTCTCAAGATTTACAACGCCAATTCTGCAACTCTTCTTGATACTCTTAAAATGGGTTGTGCAGGTTTCTCGGGTGTTATGGCTAACTTCCATCCCGAGCTTTACTCCTGGCTCTGCAAAAATTATGAAAAAGAGCCGGAAAAGGCACAGCTTGTTCAGGATATTGTCGGTTTCTTCTCTGTTGCAGAGCGTCAGGTTTATCCGGTTAACGCAAAGTATTACATGACACTTGACGGTCTTGATATGGGATACACATCAAGAGCACGCAGCGTGGATGATTTTAATGTCGGCTGTCGCTATGAGATTGAGGAGATGTATCGTGTTACTCAGTTTGTAAAATCACAGCTCGGTATCAAATAATTAAAGTTTAGTGGGTGTTTGTTATGAAAAAAATGTTCAAAGCAGCAATAAGTCTTGTGTTGGCGCTGACTCTTGTTGTAGGTTGCTCAGCCGTAGGTTTTGCGGCGGATGATTCCTGCGATTGCGGCAAAACTCCCGTCATTTTTGTTAACGGCATAGGCGGCGTGATTTTATCCGCTGATGAAAACGGAAATGAATTTTCGATTTTCCCCATTGAGAATGATGCGATGATCAGCACAATACTTACTTATCTGCCTCCTGCCATTATCAACGGCATTTTTGGCGGATGGGATTCATTTGCCGTGTCTCTCGATAAGATGGTTACAGAGCTTTTTATAGGTATGGATTGTGACAACGAAGGTAACTCTGTGCTGCCCGCGTATGCTGATGACTGTGATGCTGTTACGGTTGATGAGCATATGGGCGATAATGAGTTCGATTTTCTCTATGACTGGCGTCTTGATCCTTATGTTTCTGCAGCAAAGCTCGATGCTTATATCGATGAAATTATCGAGGTTACAGGCCATGATAAGGTCATAATCAACGCTTACAGCGAGGGCGGCGAGATTGCACTTGCTTACTTTGATGAATACGGCAGTGAAAAGGTTGAGATGTTTATTTCTCAGTGTTCAGCTTTCCAGGGTCTTACACTTATCGGCAAGCTTTTCACAAATCAGTGCAGTGTTGATGCAAACCAGCTTTACAATTTCCTTATGACTATGCTTCCCGTAGTAAACGTTGATCAGGGTGTGCTTGATCTGCTCACCGTGCTCAAGTATACGGGTATCTACAATATTCTCTCAAATCTTGTCAATAAGATTCTGGATGAGTGTTTTGATGAGATTTATGCAGGCTTTGCAACCGATGTTTTTGCATGTATGCCCGGCGTCTTCAATTTTGTGCCTGCAGAGTATTATGACGATGCGGTCGAGATGGTATTCGGCGATGATCCTCAGTATGCCGAGCTTGTAAAAAAAATCGATAAATATCATAACGCTCAGGTGAATGCCGAGGAGATTCTCAAAGAAGCTCAGGCAAACGGTATGGCTGTTGCATTTGTTTCTCATTACGGTATTGCACCGATGCCGCTTGTAGGTGATGTCTGCTACCAGACAGACGGTCTTATCGATTCTGCAAATTCATCAGGCGGTGCAACTTTTGCTCCGATGGATGCTCCTTTCGACGCTTCATATAAGCAGGCTGTAGCTGACGGACACAACCACGTTTCACCCGATGGCGCAGTTGATGCTTCAACCTGTATGTTCCCCGAGAACACCTGGTTCGTCGCAGGTTTCAGCCATTGGAACTATTCCACAAATCTTATCGATTGGTTGGTTGCATATGACGGTCAGCCCACGATAAATGACAATGCTGAGTTCCCGCAGTTCCTTGTGGGCGATACCGTAGAGAATACGGTCAGCGCCTGGTAAGTTAATACTTTAACTGCAGAGGTTGCTTCAATGTGAAGTGACCTCTGCTTTTTGTTTGTCCGGTTATGACTGGATAATATTTATTTTTTCTTCTATATTGCGACGCTTTTTTTGCCCGCATAAGTCTACACTTATAATCAAGGGCGGTGATTGCGGTGTGAAGCAGGTTGTTTATGTAGACGTGTTGGTTGCGCTCAATGTTATTCTGAGCTTTTTTCTGATAAAGTCTGTTTGTGCCTTGATGCACGAGAAGCCGAAAAGCTTGCGCGTGCTTTGGGGTTCACTCCTTGGCGGTACATACTCTCTTGTTATTTTTTTGCCGCAGATGCACAGCGCTGTTACCGTAATCGGCAGAGCTGTTTTTATGCTTGCTGTTACGTCGGTTGTGTTCGGCTTTGGCGGTTTGCGGCGGTTTTTGCGTTGCTTTTGTCTGCTGTGTGCGGTGTCTCTTCTGTGTGCAGGTGCGGTTACGGCTGCGTGGCTTTTAATTTTGCCTGACGCATTTGTTGTGCGCAACGGCTCGTTTTACGTCGATATAAGCTTTGTTGAGCTTGTTGTTGTATGCGCATTGGTTTATGTTGTTGCGCGTGTTTTCGGAATGTTTCTTGCAAAACGCAGCAGCGAAGAGATGAATGTGCGTTTGACAATATTTCTGGGCGGCAAATCTGTAAGCACAAACGGCATAATCGACACGGGCAACACGCTTTGCGATTCTTTTACGGGTGAACCTGTCAGCGTTATTTCGCAAAGTCTTGCGCTGAGTCTGCTTCCTGCCGCTGATGTGGCAGCTGCAACAGACCCTATGAGAGGTAATATTCCCGAGGGAATGCACCTTGTCGTGTCCGATACTGTTGGTTCAAGTGCCATTATGTGCGCTTTCAAAGCGGATAGTATGGTTATGGCTTCGTCGGATAAGCAGGCGGTTATCCGGAATGTAACGCTTGCCGTCAGTCCAAGAGAAACGTTTGCGGGCGGTAAAAACGTGCTTGTTAATTGCACATTTATTGACAATATTCAAGGAGGAAGAGATATTGATGAAAAAACTCGCAGCACTCATAAGACGTGTAAAGCAAGGATTCACAAAGCACGGAATCTATTACATAAACGGCCCCGAAACCCTGCCTGCACCTCTGACGGGTGCGCAGGAAAGGGAAGTGATGAAGCGCATTGAAAGCGGAGATGAATCGGCACGAGAGAAGCTGATTGTGCATAATCTGAGACTTGTCGTTTATATTGCGCGGAAGTTTGAAAATTCAGGCGTCGGTATTGAGGATCTGATTTCAATCGGCACAATCGGGCTTATAAAAGCGGTAAATACGTTTTGTCCTGCCCGCAATATCAAGCTTGCAACCTATGCTTCAAGATGTATTGAGAACGAAATTCTGATGTATCTTCGCAAGATATCAAACTCAAAGGTTGAGGTGTCCATTGATGAGCCGCTCAACGTCGATTGGGATGGCAACGAGCTTTTGCTTTCCGATATTCTCGGCAGTGAAGCGGACAGCGTGAATATAGGTATCGAGTATGAGGAGGAGTGTAATATACTGCTCAGCATAATCAATACGTTAAACGAGCGTGAGCAGACAATAATGCGCTTGCGTTTCGGAATCGGAAGTGAGCGTGAGCATACGCAAAAGGAGGTTGCTGAAATGCTCGGCATATCGCAGAGCTATATTTCGAGGCTGGAGAAGAGAATTATAGAACACATAAAAACAGAAATGGAAACAGTATTGAATTAAACAGGAAAATGTTATAATATATAGGCAGACGCAAAGTCTGCCTATTTTTTTAAGGTGGTGAATTTATGAAAACTGCGGCTGTTGTGGCAGAGTATAATCCTTTTCACAGCGGGCACAAGTATCAGCTGGATAAAACACGTCAGGCAGGTGCGACTCATATTGTTGCGGTAATGAGCGGCAACTTTGTGCAGCGCGGCGAAGCTGCAATTTTCGATAAATTTACGCGTGCAAGGGTTGCCGTTGAGTGTGGCGCAGACCTTGTTGTTGAGTTGCCTTTGCCTTGGGCAATGAGCACGGCGCAGACCTTTGCTACTGGCGCGGTAAGCCTTGCAGGCGCACTCGGGTGTGTGGATATGCTTTCTTTCGGCAGTGAGTGTGACGATGTTTCAGCGCTTGAGCAGGCGGCTCAGGTAGTTTATTCGGCTGAGTTTGAGTCTGAGCTTGCCGGGCTTTTGCCGTCGGCTGTTTCTTATGCCGCGGCTCGTGAGCAGGCCGTTGCTTGTGTTGCAGGCGAAAACATTGCAAACCTTCTTTCAAATCCCAACAGTATTCTTGCTGTTGAGTATATCGCGGCGGCAAAAAAATTCGGTCTTGATTTTCAGTTTAATGCTGTCAAAAGGCTTGGAGACGGATATAATTCAACTGTCGCTTCAGGTGAGGGCTTTGCTTCAGCAAGTGCGATACGCCGCCTTATTGCTTCGGGTGAGGATTATTCCTCTTTTGTGCCTGCTGCATATCCTGCGCAGTTTGCCGATTCCTCACGGCTGGATATGGCTGTGCTTTACGCTCTGCGCAAACTCACGGCAGAGGAAATTGTACTTGCTCCCGATATTTCAGAGGGGCTTGAAAACAGAATATTTGAAGCTTCCAGGGGCTCCGGCACGGTTGCCGAGCTTATTGGAAACATAAAAACAAAACGTTATCCTACCGCAAGAATCCGCAGGATTGTGATGAGCTTGCTGTTGGGTATTAAGGCTGAGCATTCTC
>JAFOBC010000017.1 GCA_017382015.1 Clostridia bacterium | reverse complement strand
CCGCAATTCTCGCATGTGTATTCGTGTTTGCTCTTGCTTTCACTACTTTTGCAGCAGTCAGCCCTGAGGCTCCCACAATCGATGAAACAACTACAAAGGATCCTTCAGATATCGATCCCACAATTGACGAGACAACAACAGATAAGGGCGAAACTGACGAGACAACAGACAAAGGCGAATCTGACGAGACAACAGACAAAGGTGAATCCGACAAGACAACAGACAAAGGCGAATCCGACAAGACAACAGACAAAGGTGAATCCGACAAGACAACAGATGTCGGCGATGTTGACGAAACAACAACAGCTAAGGGCGATGCTGATGATACAACAAAGGGTGACGTTACCTCCGATAAGGGACCCGTTTCTCCCGACACAGGTTCTCACATCAGCAAGACAGTCGGTGCAGCAGCTCTCGTTGCTCTCACGCTCGGCGGTGCAGTTGTCTACACAACCAAGAAAAAGGCTGAATAATTAAAGTTTAAAAACCGACATAAAAGCCCTGTGTTCGTCAAAGAACTTAGGGCTTTTGTATATTATGTAAACAATTCGGAAGGGGAGGTGCGCACTTGGCACGCGATTACACGGATTATTCCCGCGCAGAAAAAGGCTCAAAGAAAAAAAGCAAGCTGCCGATAGTTATTATTATTCTGTCGCTTATTGTGATTGTTGCCTGCTGCTTTTATATCGGTTCAACGTTTCTCAACGAGCATGCTGCAAAGGTAAGCTACGGCGAAATTGCGGTTGAATCAGAAAAGACAAATGACGAAGGCGGCACAACCAGCCCCGTTGACCTTGAGTCGCTTCACAAAATTAACAGCGATGTTTACGCCTGGATACGTATTCCCGGCACACACGTTGACTATCCGATTGCGCAGAGTACGGTCAGCGATAACTATTACCTTCACCGCTCGATATACAAACGCTACCTTTTTGCAGGTATGATTTATACTCAATCCTGCAACCGCACGGATTTCCGTGACCCCGTAACGGTTGTCTACGGCCACAATATGAGAAGCACTACAATGTTCTCAACTCTGCACTACTTTGAGGATCCATCATTCTTCAATGAGCACGATACGTTCTATATTTACACGCTTGACCGTGTTCTCACCTACAAAATAGTGTCAGCATACAGGTATGACAGCCGTCATATTATGAATTCGTTTGATTTTACCGAGCCTGAAGTGCTTGAAAACTTCCAGCAGCATACGCTCAATCCGCTTTCAACGCTCAGAAACGTCAGGAGCGGTGTTACGCTTGATAAAGACAGCAAGCTCGTCGTGCTCAGCACGTGTATGTCAAATGATAAAAGCTCAAGATATTTAGTAAACGGAGTGTTGATAAGCGATGTCCCGATTTCGTAAGAAAAATAAGTATGATTCGGAAAAAGAGGTAACCCTCAAAAGGTCAGATATCAAATCTTACTCTGAGGATGAGGATGCGTTCCCCGTATATATCCCGATGGGTGACGGCGGCAAGAAGAAAAAGAAAAAAGGCAAAAAGGTTGCACTTATCCTGTTGCTTGTTTTTCTG